>NZ_JAUZUS010000006.1:0-233668 GCF_031844145.1 Kocuria sp. PD6 | reverse complement strand
TCTAAACCGTACGTCCCGCAGAGTGATCTCAACAGCTCGAAGGCTTCTTCCCTGTCGTCAAGGGAGACGGCCTTGTTGAACTTCGGCAGGAACCACACGGTCACGTAGCGCCGCATGCGCCGACGAACGTATTCATCGAACAAGTCATGCTCGCGTAACCATCGACTCCGCGCTTCCTCCAAGGGGATGTACTTTCGGAAGAATGTGGGAGTGACGGTATTCACCATTGATCCAGCAACTTCGCCGTAATACGTGTGAATCGGTTTGTCCACTAGGGCGACGGTCCGAGCCCCGTGAAGCATTTGTTGGAAGAACAGCGAATCCTGCCCGAGTGCCCCTACCGGTTGCTCGAGGTGGAGAGACTTTAGCCATTGGGTGTCGGCTACTAATGCCTGGATACTCATAGGCTGGAAATCGATACGGGTCAGAGCGTCGTGCGGCACCTCCCCCACACCGTGCTCGTTCGTCCGGATCACGGATCGCAGAGTTCCCACGTTCCTGGTGAGGGTGCGGGTCTTGGCATAACGGAGCATGTCACCTATGGCGAAATCCACCCCGGTTTCCTGACAGATGCGCAAGAGGGCCGCATACCCATCTCCGACTCCCTCATTGTCGGGATCCAAATAGGTGACCCAGGGGGTCGAGGCCATCTCGAGGCCCTTGTTGCGAGGCCGAGACGCGCTACCGGAGCCACCCGGCGGGAAGAAGTGAGTGCGTACGTTATCCCACAAGCCGGCCATTTCCCGGACGATGGCGCGAGTTTCGGGCGAGGTCGACCCGTCGTCGACCAGGATGATTTCCATATCCGGGAACGCCGTGGAACGGCGTAGCGATTCCAGACATTTCCGAACCAGGTACGGCCCGTTGTTGTACACGGGCACGATGACTGACAGGAGTTTGGGACGCCCCAATCCGGCCGATGCGTCGTCACGCCCGCCAGGCTGAATCGCCGACGGGTCCATGACGAAGGCCCCGTCGAACTGCGCCTCGTCCGCTCCGACCCATGACGCCACGACGTCAGCTTCCTTGCATTCGTGGTCTGACACGATCTCGAAAACCCTGGATTCAGGCGCATCGACGCTCATGCACACGGTTGACACGGAAGCCATTCGGAAGGCGTTGATCAGGTCCTGTGCCAAGTAGTAGTGGCCCGTCGTTTGACGCCCCACGCGGATGTCGATGATTGCATCACCCGGTGCCGGCTCGTACATCCCGACACGGCGGAGGTCGACGTCAGGCGTCACGACCTGGCTTGCGAACAGCTCACTGTCCGAATCGTCCTCATTGGCCCGCCAGAGCACCACGGTCTTCCGTGGGGTGTCTTCCAGCCCGGTCTGTCGCAGGATCTCGGACATCAAGCGGTCCGCCGTCTGCCGGGCGAAGGCGCGGCGCACACCTTCCATCTGGAGTCGCCTGAGATGCGGCCGATCATGGTCCAGCAATGCGACTTCCAGCTCGGCGTCGTCCGATCCGTCCGGTAGCAAGACGTGCGGGTAGTCGTTGTTCATGGCCACTGAATACGTGGACATGCACACTCCCCCGGAGGCGAGTGCCTCCAGCGTCTCGAGGGGATGGGCGTGCCCCGCACCCGGCTGCAGGTGCGCCAGGACGTGGAGGTCGAAGAGTCGCAGGACCCTGGACCTCAGTTCATCATCCGGTTGGTAAGTCAGGAAATTGAGGTACTCCGAGGGGAAAAGCCCGCGTGTCTTTTCTGGAACTCCGTCCATCACGGCAGAGCTGGCCAGGGTCAACTTCGTGTCGTGCCGTCGTAGACCGGAGAGAATACTCCGCCACGCCCGTAGTCGCCCCGGCTGGGCGGTACTGGGCAGTCGTCCGGAGAACAGGGCTCCACCGGCCCGGTGCCGTTCCCTCCCCACCGGTGAGAACCGCAGGGGATTGAAATGGGAATCAACAACCATGACGCGCCCTGACGTCGTCATGTGTTTGCCGTACCGATTGGGGCCCTCCGGGTCCGTGGTCAAGAGCCAATCGACGTTCCCCGCAATTTTGCGGGTTGCGGCCACACGCCACGGGTCGGACAATGTCATGCCCACGGTGGGGATACCGAACTCTCGCGCGGCGGGAATGATACGCCGCGCCAGAACATCGAGTTCGTCCGCGGTCAAGGGTGGTTCGCGCCCCACAACAGGCAAAGCGACCAAGAGGAGATCGAGCTCTCTCACGTGCTCGGAATTGCTGTCCATCCCCAGCCGGCGGATGTCCGCTGTGCCCTCCACCAGGTCCGCGATTTCCCGGCCACCGACGACGCCCACTCGGCGCTGCGATACCCGCAGCATGCGACTCCCGAACGATGCGGGAAGTTCTCGCGCAACAGATTCCAAATCGGTCATGCCGGAGGAGTCGGCCGCCTCCGAAACCTGCTTGACGAAGTCGGGCGCGGCGGGATCCAGGTACGGAACAACTCGGCCCCGAGCGGATTCTCGCCGGAAGCCCTCCGTGGCATAGTGCTCGGCGGCGCGGCGGCTGCGTTCGGCGATCCATTCGGCGGTGGCTCGACCATGTTTTGTGCGTGTGGCTTCCTGTGCCATGTTGAGGTGCTTCATGAGCTGGCCCCGCTCCCTGCCGCTTTGGAGCGGAGAATTTGGATGGTTTCGATGTATTCCCTGATCAGTGCATCGCGCTCGCGGATCGCTTCCAGGTACCGCGCGTTGTCCGATCGGGCCTGACGTAATTCTTCGGCCGCGGTTCTCGCAAGGTCCACTTCGTGTTGGATCACATGGATCAGGTCGTTGATGTTGTCCATCTGATTGCCGGTCCTTTCAGTGCGAACAAGCTCGGACGCTCGGTACTAGACAGTGACGTGGGCAATGGGATCTCCGAATCCCTCGACCCGCCCTGTGGCCAGGAACGCCTCGTCATGCACCTTCCAGGTGTGCTTCTGCCGGCCTCGTAATTGGCAGAAGTTGAAGCGATCGGCCGAGTAGATCACGCCACCTGCGGCCCGAACGTCTTTCAGGAAGGTGGAATCCTCCCCGCGAGTGCGATCGCCGAACGGGTGATCGAGGAACACTTGCCGGTCTGCCGTGATCGTGGGTCCGATGATGCCGTCCACGAATCGATGCTCCTGGTCCGGCTGGCGACGCAGGATGATGTCGCGGTTCGCAAGGTGCATGTAATGCGCGGCCTTTCCCACAACGTCCGCGCGGCTGTGAAACTTGGCACGTAGCAGGTCCTTCAGGTATTGGGGACCGTAGTAGTCATCGTCGTCCATCTTGGACAACACCGATCCATCGGCGATCGCGGCCCCCTCGTTGAGCATGTATCCGAGGGACCGGTCTGCGGCCACGGTGTGCTGCACCACCTCAACACCCGCGACGTCACGCATCAGCGCCATGTCGTCGGTGGAAGGATCGAACCCGTGCGTCAGGAGGATCAACTGGATTTCGACGCCCTTTTGTTGTCCCACCATCTGCGCGATGTGCTCGAGTTGCTGGGGACGCACCGTGGGCACCAGGACACTCACCCGGGGCGTGGTGAGAGGACGGTGCTTATCCGGGACGAGCTGCTCGAGAATGGCCTCCGCACGGTGCGCATACGTGTGGCGGTCCCAGATCTTGCGCTGGGCGCGGTGAACCATGCGGTCTCGCAACTCGGGTGACTGCACGAGTGAGCGCAGGTGATTCTCCGCTTGTTTGCGCGAACTGGCCATGAGGATCTCGTCTTCCGCGAAATACTCGCGGACCGCCGCGGACGGTGTGGTGACCACGGAGGTGCCACACGCGGTGATCTCGAAGAGGCGCCGGGCGCACATGGTTGGTGAATTGGTGACCGTGTTGACGTTGAGGAATACCTCGTATGCCCTGTACGCGCGGAGCATCCGGTCGTAGGACAGCGATCCTACGACGTGCTCCCCCAGCTCTCCGGGGAATTGGTACTTCTCGATCTCGCCCAGGTACCGGGAGAAGATCTCCAGTCGGTCACCGGTCTTCTTCTCCGCGTCTATGGCCCCTCCGAGCAGAAGCTTCATTTGATCTCGCCGCTGCGGGAACTTGTGGGCGAAGTACATTCCGCCGAAGGCCACACCCCGCACGTCGCGCTCCACGCCGTTCCTGGCCGGGCTGTGGATCTCGGTCTGCGCCGCGAAAGGCATCACGGCCACCGCATCATGGCCGAGATCCTCGCGGTATTTGGGGATCTTGTTGGAATCGGTGGTGAGAACCAGATCGAAGAGCCCCGCAGAACCCACGAAGTCGGCGTAATGGGGCGGGTCCTCCTTGTTCCAGAACACCGTGGGTATCCCGGATGCCCGACACCACACGACCAGGTCGCGAAGTTCAGGACTGTAGGAGCGTTGTTTACCGATCAGCCGTGCCCATTGGTCGCCGTTGCCGTGCCATGCGGATTCGACGAAGAGCACATCGATTTTCTGACCCTTCATCTGCGAGACCCAGTCATCCCGCCGCAGCCGAATGATGTTCCACTCGTGGGAAAAGGCATCTGCGGTGAAATCATCGAGTATCACCGCGGCGGTGATGTCCGGACGTCGGGGGCCGACCTCTCGAGGTTCGTAGGGCTCGAAGTCGACACGATTGGCGAGTTCGAGAGCCTTCGGTTTGGGGGGTTCCACCGCGGGAGTCACCTTGGTACGACGCATCTGCCACAAGAGGAGTTCGCTGGGGCCTCCCTGTCGGAAATGCCAGAGTGCGGTCCGCACCTCGGTAAGAGATTCCTGGCGACGCTGCCATTCCACCAGACCGGGTAAGCCGTTCGTGCGGAGGTGCCAGAGGCCTGCGCGTGCGGACTGAAACAGGGATGGGGGGTTCATGCGACGGATCCTTAGAACGCTACGGGGGGCTAGTGATCGCTGGTGTGAAGATTGATGTCGGTCAGAAAAACCTGTGCCGGGGAGCCTCTCCTCCACTGGCAGAGGCGGACAGCCACAATGGTCACGTCCGGTGGCGGAGTGAACTCCTGGATATATCGGGTATGACCCTCGCGAAGAGGCAGATAGACGAATTGGTGCACCAAGGGATCCGCGGACCATACCGCGGGTCCGATGGGCTGGGTGTAGGTGGTGCCGTCTCGTTCCGCCTCCACGGAGACCAGGAAGGACCGCAGCAAATGGGTGCCGCTCGCTCGCAAACCGGCATTCAAGGTGACGGGTCGTCCCGGCTGGGGATCGCGCAGTACGAAACGCGCACCGTGGCCGCGTATGTCGATCTCGGTCGCGGCCTGTGGGCCGATGCCCCGCAGATTCGCGATGGCCTCGCTGAGCCCGCGCGCCGTCGGTTGGACGACCACCTCCCCCAGGCCCCGGGCCGATCGCGTCTCCCGCCCCCCACGAAGATCCGCGACGAGCTGATCCAGGAATAGCGACAACTCATGTCGTGGGGCGGGAGTGTGTTGGGGCCCCCACGTGGTACCCAGCACGGCCGTCAGAGGTCTGGGCGTGGCCAGTTCCCCCAGCCACGGGACGACGTGACTGTGAAGGTGCAGATCGTCGTTGACGTTGAGCAGCAGGTACGTGTGACGGGGCGTGTTTTGGCTCGGGGCGTCCCACAGTGTCGCGCGTGATTCCACATCACCGGGCGAGGGCAGGGGTGCGCCCGGATCCCGCCAACCGCCCAGCTCAAGCCACTTGCGGTACAGACTCGGCTCGTAGCGCTCGAGGCTGAGCTGCGGATTCGCGGCGACCACCACGGTGTCAGTCAGTAGCTCGCCCTGGGTGAGAGCCGCGAAACCGCCGGCGGAGCTCCCGAAGAGGATGACCGGCCCCCTGCACAATTGATCAAGGATCTTCGTCAGGAGCCGTGTCACTTCACGGGCCAGATCTACCTCGGGGGTACCGAGATACCAACCGATGCGCAGCTCCTCCGATGCGCGCAACAAGGCATCGTGGACGTGTACCCGATTGATGGGCCCGCTTCGTGCCTCGATTTCATCCAGGAGGCCCGTTCCCTGGAAGTACGGCCGCGGGGCACCCGCCGAGGCCGCCCCGTTGAAGGTGACGAAGGTGACGTCGGCGCCTCGGTCGGCAACCAGCACGTCGGTGACGAGACCGTGTCCATGTTCCACGGAGTGCAAGCCGTCCGGAATGGATTGCGCCCGTACGAAGGCATCCATGTCGCCGTACGAGTAGTGCTGGCGCTGTGCTGTTCTGTGTGACCTTGCGCGTGTCATATCGGGGGCTACGACGTTCCGCCGCCGCTCAGCGCCACAGACCTTTCGTGTCCACCACGGCCTTGCCCTTGAGCGCGGTGGCCGGCAGGGTCTTGAACTCGTCGTGGTCCACGAGCAGCAGGACCACGTCCGCGCGCTCGATCGCGTCCTGGTAGTCCGCGAACTCCACATTCGCCAGGCCTTGCAGGCCCTTGGGCAGCTCGGAGACATTCGGCTCCACGGCCAGGACCGTCGCGTGGCTCACGTGCTCGGCCAGGTCCTTGGTGATGTTCATGGCCGGGGATTCACGCAGGTCGTCGATGTTGGCCTTGAACGCGAGGCCCAGGGCCGCGATCACCGGGGACTCCACGTGGGAGCAGGCTTCCTCCACCTTGGAGATGACCCACTTCGGCTTCCCGTCGTTGACCTCGCGGGCGGTGCGGATCAGGCGTGAGTTCTCCCGGTCCGCGGCCACGATGAACCACGGGTCCACCGCGATGCAGTGCCCGCCCACGCCGGGGCCCGGCTGCAGAATGTTCACACGGGGGTGGTGGTTGGCCAGCTCGATGAGCTCCCACACGTCGATGCCCAGCTTGTCCGCGATCAGGGACAGCTCGTTGGCGAACGCGATGTTCACGTCACGGAACGAGTTCTCCGTGAGCTTGGACATCTCCGCCGTGACGTCGTCCGTGGCGAGCAGTTCACCCTGGCAGAAAGACGCGTAGACCTCCTTGGCGCGGCGCGCGGCCTCGGGGGTGCTGCCGCCGATGATGCGGTCGTTGCTGACCAGTTCCTCGAGCGCCTTGCCCGGCAGGATGCGCTCGGGGCAGTACGCGAAGTACACCACGGGCTTGCCGTCTTCCCCGTCCAGGGACAGGTCAGGACGCAGCTCCATGATCTTACGGGCGAGCGTCTGGGTGGTGCGTGGCGGGGAGGTGGATTCGAGGATCACGGTCTCGTCACCGCGCAGCTGAGGAGCGATGGATTCGGCCGCGGAGAGGATGTAGGACAGGTCGCCCTCGTAGTTCTCCTTGAACGGGGTGGGCACCGCGATCACGAACGCGTCACCGTGCTGCATCTCGGTCGTCGCGGTGAGCTGGCCGCTGTCGATCGCCTTCTTGAGCTGCTCCTCGAGCCCCGGCTCCACGATCGTGACCTCGCCGCGCTGGATCCGCTCCACCGCGGAGGCGTTCACGTCCACGCCGTGGACCCGCACCCCGTGATTCGCCATGACCACCGCGGTGGGTAGACCGATGTACCCCAGCCCCACGAACACGACTTCCAACGGCTCACTCATTGACGCACCTCACCACGCGTTTGCTGGTTCGTTCCGATTGACCGGAACTTCCATTCATTTTCAACGTAAACATGCAGAATCCTTAGGATCATATCGTCACATGACGGGTGCTGTCCCCGAACATGACGACACGTCCCGAGGCCAGCGCAGCGGCGTCGGACACTTGCCACGTGTGGCTGTCCGAGCCGCGGAACTGGACGAAATTGAAGCGGTCCGCCGAGTAGATGACGTAGCCGGCTTCGCGCACCGCGGCCAGGAAGGACGTGTCCTCCCCCGTGCTGCGCCGCTGGAACGGGATCTGCCGGAAGACCTCGCGGTAGCCCGTGATCGTGGGCCCCATGACGAAGTCCGTGTATCGGTGCTCTCGGTGTGGGAAGCGCACCAGGGTGGCGTCCTGAGACTCCACGTACATGTAGTGCCCCTGCTTGCCCACCACGTCCGCGTTCGCGTAACGCAGGGCGTCCAGGAGGTCGGCGAGGTAGCGCGGGGCGTAGTAGTCGTCGTCGTCCATCTTGGACAGCACGTCCCCGGTGGCGTGCTCGACCGCGAGGTTGAGGCACTCCCCCAGCGTGAGGGACGCGTCCGCGGCCACGGTGGTCACGCGCTGGATCCCGCAGTCCTCGACGACGCGCTGGACGTCCCGCGCCCGCGGGTCGAAGCCGTGGGCCACGAGCACCACGTCCAGCTCCACGTCCACCTGGGCCGCGATCCCGCGCAGGGCGTCCGAGAGTCGATGCGGGCGGTTGGTGCACAGCAACACGGTGACGCTGGGCCGGGTGCGGGCGACGGCGAGCTGCGGGACGGCGCGTTCCACGATCGTCTCCACGCGGTGCGTGTAGGTGTGCTGCGCCCAGATCTCGCGCTGCGCGCGGTGTACCATGCGATCTGCCAGTTCCGGGCTGCGCACGAGGGCACGGATGACGTCCGCGGCGTGCTCGCGGTCCGCAACAACGGACAGTTGGTCGTGGGAGAAGTACCGTCGCACGGCCTCGGAGGGCGTGGAGACCACGGGGGTGCCGCACGCGGTGATCTCGAAGATCCGCCGCGCACACATGGACGGGGAATCCACGACCGAGTTCACGTTGAGGAAGACCCGGTACGCCTTGTAGGCGGTGAGCATCTGGTCGTAACCCAGCGAGCCCACCACATGCTGGTCCAGGGGCTCGGGGAACTGGTAGCGCTCGTCCTGGCCCAGGTAGCGGGAGAAGATCTCGAGCCCCCTGTCAAGTTTCGCCGAGGCATCGTGTGCGCCGCCGAGCAGCACGTCCATCTGCTCGCGCCGCTCGGGGAACTTGTGGGCGAAGTACATCCCCCCGAAGGCCACGTCCCGCTCGTGGAACCCGTTGCGGGGCCGCGCGGGGTTGTGCACGGCGGGTTGCGCGGCGAAGGGCAGCACCCCCACGCGCTCGTGTCCCAGGTCCCGGTGGTAGTCGGGAATCTTGTTGACGTCCGTGGTGAATACGGTGTCGAACAGTCGCGCGCACTCCAGGAAGTCGTCGTAGTGCGGCGGGTCCTCCTTGTTCCAGAACACCGTAGGGATCCCCTGCTCGCGGCAGTGGGCCACGAGCTCGCGCATCGACTCCTTCACGCCCGAGGTCCCGGTGAGTTGGTACTGCCACTCGTCCGCGTTGCCGTGCCACGCGGACTCCACGAACAGCAGGTCCACGGGCTGCGCAGCCAGTTCGGCGCGCCAGTTCCGCCGTGTGAGCACCACCTGGTGCCACTCGTAGTGGAAGGCGCGCAAGGAGAAGTCGTCCAGGATCACCGCGGCGGTGAGGTCCCCGCGCACCGGTTCGCGCTCGGGCCACTCCTGTGCCGCGAACGAGACCGTGCGCTGCGCGCCGTCGTTCCCGGCGGAGGCGGCGTCGCGGCCGGCTCCGGTGACGACGGCGCTCGCGGACGGTCCCGCGGGCAGTCCCGCCCGGCGCCGGTAGGTCCGCCACTGGGACACCCCGCCGTGGCGCAGGTGCCACAACTGGGTGCGCAGATCACCGGTCAGCGAGCGGGGACTCACGTGTGCACCTCCCGCAGTTCGGTGCGCACGAGCCGATCCATCAGCTCGAACTTACGTTTGTGGGCGGCCAGGTTGTTGCCGGCGGCGAGCTGCTTCATGAACTGCTCGTACTCCTCCGTGACGGTCTCGGGGTCCCCGTCCATGAGTGTGTCCCCCTGGTCCAGCCACACCACCCGGGTGCACATCTCCCGTACCTCGTTCATCGAGTGGGACACGAACAGCACACACCCGGCTTGTTCGCGGATCTGGGCCATGCGGGCCTGCCCGCGTTCGCGGAACTGGGCGTCCCCGGTGGACAGAGCCTCGTCCAGGATGAGGATGTGCGGGTCTGTGGCGGTGGCCACGGCGAACCGCAAGCGCGCGGCCATCCCGGAGGAGTACGCCTTCATGGGCCAGTGGATGGCTTTGCCCAGCGCAGCTACCTCCACGAGCTCGGGCAACAATTCGTCCACCCGGCGCGGGTGCATACCCTGCGCCAGGCAGCCCAGGCGGATGTTCTTCTCCCCGGACAGCGCCGGCACCAATGAGACGTTGACCCCCAATTTCACAGGGGTGTCCACTGAGTAGACGCGCCCCGACGTAGGATTCATCTGCCCGGCCACGATGTTCATGAGCGTGGACTTCCCGGACCCGTTGCGCCCGATGAACCCCACGAACTCGCCCTGGTGCACCGCGAGCGTGACGTCGTGGACGGCCAGGTTACGCACGATCGGGGGCCGCCCGAGCGCTCGCCGGGCCCATCGCACCGGCGCGGGGACCGGGACCTCGTCTCCACCGCCCGTGGACGTGACGTTGTAGATCATGCTCACGTGGTCGATCACCACGGCGGGCCCGGCGCCGGGTTCCCGCGCAGGTGCGGGAGCGCCGTTGCCGGGGGCGGGCACACCGCTGAGGCGCTGCGCGGAAACGCCCGACATACCCGGGGTGTGCGACGCGACGTCGTCGTGCCTAGCGTTCATCCGCGTAGCTCTCCTCGTTGCGCCAGAACACCAGGAACCCCACGATCAGGATCCCGAGGGATGCCGTGACCAACACGGCCCACGAGGACCAGCTGGGAACTTGCGCGCGCAGCACCAGATCGCGGCTGATGTAGAGCACCTGGTACAGGGGGTTGAAGTGGAACAGGGCCAGAATGCGCTCGTCGTCCACGAAGCGGGAAGGGTCGTAGAAGATGCCGGAGGAGTACATCCACAGCCGCATGAAGAAGGACAGGATGTTGGAGACGTCCGGGATCCGGTGCACCGCCGGGGCCAGGAGCATGCCCAGTCCCCAGTTGAAGATGCTCTGCAGTACGAAGACGGGGATCAGCAGCAGCCACGTCCACGAGATGGGCTCCAGGGGCGGGACGATCAGCAGGAACACCAGGATCGCCGCGAGAGCGTAGAGCTGTGTCATGGCATCCCGCACCACGATGGACAGCGTGAGCGCGGCACGCGGGAACATGAAGCCGCGCACAAGCGCCTTGGCGGAGGTCATGGAGCGGGAGACGGAGACGACGGAGCGGGAACTGTACAAGAACATCGTGAGTCCGAGCACGATGAACGCGACGAAGTTGTCGATTCCCCGGCCGGTGCGCAGCAGCAGCCCGAAGATGAGATAGAACGTAAAGCCCAGTAGCAGTGGGTTGAGCACGATCCATGCCTTGCCCAGCAGGGTGTGGTCCTGGCTCACGGCCAGGCGGACGCGGGCGTCGTAGAGGATGAAGTAACGGGAGGCCCACAGGTCCTGGAGGTACTTACGCAGGGGCGGGCGGGCGCCCACGGCGTGCATCGCGGTGGGGTCGAAGATCTCGACGGTGCGGTCCTCCGGTTGCCCGTGTCCCCCGCTGACCTGGGCGGTGTTGCTAGTCATGCTCCGGTCTCCTCGGGGGGTAGATCGCTGTCCGGGGGACGTCTTCATTCAATTCACCATACCGCGTGGAGGCTTGCCGGGCGATCACCCGCCACGTCCTGTGTGCGACCACCCAGTCCCGTCCGGCGTTCGCGAGGCGTTCGCGGCGCTCGGGGTCCCGGGCCAGGCCGAACAGTGTCTCGGCAAGGGCGTCCGGGTCCTCGGGCGGTGTGAGCAGCCCGGTCTCGTCGTGGCGCACGCTCTCGCGCAGGGCGGGCAGATCACTTGCGACCACGGCGGTGCGCGCAGCCATGGCCTCGACCGGCTTCAGGGGGGTCACCGCGCGGGTCACGGAGCGGTCCTTGCGCGGGATCACAAAGACGTCCAAGGACGCGGTGTACTGCGGTGCGAGGGCTCGGTCCACGCGGCCGGTGAAGGTCACGACGTCCTCGAGACCGAGCTCGCGGGCCCACCGCTGCAGGGTGGGGCGGGCCACGCCGTCCCCCACCACGAGCACCGCCAGGGACGGTATGTGCGGGCGCAGTTGGGCCGCGGCGCGCAGCAGGTCATCAATGCCCTCGTAGTCCACCACGGAGGTCACGGTGCCGATCAGAAACGTCTCCTGGGCGAGGCCCAGGGCGGCGCGTGCGTCGTGCCGGGACGGTGCGTTCTCCACGAGGGCCCCGCCCACGGCGTTGGGGGCCAGGTCCACGCGCAGGGGGTTTTCGGAGGCGGATGCCGGTGTAGGCAGCTCCTCGAGTCGCCGGGCCATTTCCGTGCCCAGCGTCACGGTGCGGTCCGCGGTGGTCACGGCCCACGCCTCCCGAGCCTGGAAGCGCTCGTAGCGCTCGGACGTGAGGGCCTCCGGCGGGCGGGTCGCGGCCCACGTGTCCGCGAGGAGTCCGCGAACCTCGTAGACCCACGGGATACCCAAAGCCTGGGCCACCGCGTGTACGGCCAACGCGTTGACATAGTGGCTCGTCGCGTGCAGGACAGCGGGCCGCGTGCGCAGCGCGAGCTCCAGCAGCGCGTGCGCGTGTTGCTGCACACGTCCCGTGGCGGTCGCGGACAGCCGCCGCGGGAGCACGCGGTGGTACGGGATCCCGTCCACGACGTCCGTGTGGCGGGCGAGCACCTTGCCCACCTGCACGGGGTACCCCGGGCGGGTCATGGCGTGGACGTCCCACCCCTCGTCCCGCAGTGCGGTGAGGTACGAGTGCGAGCGCTGCGCGTAGCCGCTCGCGGTGTGCGGCAGGGAGTTGGTCACGACGTAGAGCACGGTGCGGTCCCTGGGCCGGTAATCGCGGACAGGTTCCAGCCGCGGGAAGAAGTCGCCCAGCAGGTCCCGCTCGGCGGCCAGGCGGCGCGCGAGGGCTCGTTCACCGCGGGTGGCCCGCCGGAAGGCCTCGGCGTCGCCCAGCACCTCCACGGCGCGGTCCACGTTGCCGTGGTACCACTCGAGGCGCGCGCGGGTCGCAGCCGCTCCCGGATGGTCGGCGGGGAGTGCGGCGAGCAAGCTCGCGGTGAGGCCGGTGTCCCCCATGCTCAGGGCCACTTCCGCGCCGCCGCGTAACGACGCCGATGTGTCTCCGTTCCTGCCCCCCCGCGCCAGGGAGCTCAGCGCCGTTCTCGGCCGCGGCGGGCCCGGACGCGTCTGGTCCGGCCCTGCGTGTTCCCGGTGCTCGTGACCCGGGTCCTGCGTCGTGAGCTCCGAATTCCCTGCAGAGGCGAGAGCGCGGGAGAGGGCGGCGCGAGCAGCGTCGTCGTCCCCCAGGACATGGAGGGCGGTGGCCCGGGCGGCGAGACAACGCGGGCCGGGGACCCGTGAGAGGATGCGGGCCGCGGGGGTGACCCAGCGCCGCGGCAACCGGCGGGAGACCTGCAACCAGAAGACCACGGGGTCGTCGGTGACGTGCTGGCCGATCGTGCGAGCCGTGAGCCACGCGTTGACCGCGAGTTCACGGGACCGTTCGCGGCGCCGTGAGCTCATGGGGCCATCCGCTCGACGCCACCGAGGCTCCCGCCCGCGACGCCGCGCGTGACGGCACGCAGCACCCTGCCCAGGCGGGGCAGCACGCCCTGACCGCACACGCGGGAATACTCGCGGACGGTGGCGCGCAGGTGCTGATCGTACTGCACGGACAGGTCCGCGTAGTCCGCGTTGTGCCGCACCCATTCCCGGCCGGACCCACTGGGGACCAGTCGCGAACGGTCGGACTCGAGCGCGCGCCACAGCGCGGCGATCTGCTCTGGATCGGAGGCCACGATGTCCCCCTCGCCCGCGTCGGTGAGCACGTGGGCGGCCTCGCCACGAACGACCGCGGTGATGTGCCGGCCCACGGCGAGCACCTCGTAGGTCTTGGAGGGGATGGTGTCCTCGAACGACTTCCAGTCGTCACGCAGGGAGATCACGACCGAATCCGCGTCGCGATAACGCTCGAACACGCGCTCGCGGTACTCCGGGGGCAGGAACTCCACGTTGGCGCCGAGCCGGTGCGCCAGCTGCTGCAGTGCGGGCTTGCGGCTGCCGTGACCCACGAGTGTGAGACGGACCGAGTCCCCGGCCAGGTGGGCGGCGCGGATGAGCCGGTCCAGGGACTGGGACTCGCCGTGGTTGCCCAGGTACAGCACCCGCAGCCCGCGCCGTCGTGCCGGAGGCGGGGGCAGCTGCGGTGTGCGCTCCAGGAGGATGCCGTTGCGCACCGTGACCACGTTGTTCACCCCTCGTTCGCGCAGGGTGCGCGCGAAACCCTGGGTCACCGTGACCACGAGGTCCGCGCGGTTCTGCACGTACACCACGGCGCGGTTGACCACGGACTTGGACCCGCCGCGCACCAGGGAGGCGTCCTCGGCCAGGTTGGGCCACGCGTCCCGCATCTCCACGACCAGGGGGACCCCCTTGACGCGCGCCACGAGCAACGCGGACGCCAGCAACGGTAACGACGGCGCCGTGACCACCACTACGTTCTGACGGCCCGTGAACAGCCCGCGCCCCACGGACGCGGCCGCGCTCACGAGCTGGTCCAGCAACTTCCCGGCACGATTGTCCCCGAGGAACACGTAGGGCACCCGGTAGATGTGTTCACCCAGGAACCCCGCCTGCCGCCGCCACGCCCGACCGCGCGTTTGCGTCGAGTAGTCCGGGCCCGCCCCGTAGTGCGCCACGGGACACACCACGGACACGGTCCACCCCCGCTCCCGCAGGTGGCTCACGAGCGAGTACCACCGCCGCTGGGGCGGCGAATGCTCGGGCCAGTAGGAACTGGCCATGAGCAGCACCCTCAACGGAGGCTGGTCACCCGGTGAGGTACCGGTTGCGGGGGGTTGTGTGCGGTTCATGGGCCTCTCGCGGGGGGGGGGGCACGAGTCGGGATGGGTGGGGGTGGTCGAGCGGTTACTGGCCTTGCTGGTCCAGGGACGTGGCGTACTGGTCCAGGGTGCCGTCGGAGATGGCCTTGCCGATCCGTTGCATGGCGTCGGTGTCCGCGACGATGATCGACTGGCCGTCCGAGGAGGTGCCCACGCCGTTGTTGGGCACCGTGAACATGTGGATGTCACTGCTGCTCAGGCCCACGAGCTTGGGGGCCTGTTGGGCGATCCACCCGGAGGTGAGGCCGTCACTCACGGTCAGGTACGGGGAGATCTCCTTGACCACCTCGTTGAGTTTCAGCGGATTGGTCAGGGTGCCGGCGCTGACGAGCTTGTTGATCATGGCCTGCAGGTACGCGCGCTGATTGCGCACCCGCTGGTAGTCACCGTCCGAGAACGCATAGCGCTCCCGCACGAACGCGAGCGCCTGTTCCCCGCTCAGCTCCTGGGGCCCGGCCTCGAAGCGGTGTCCGTCCTGGGAGGTGAAGGCCTCGGGGACGTTGACCGTCACCCCGCCCAGGGCGTTGGTGAGGCCCTCGAAACCCGCGAAGTCCACGAGCGCGACCTCGTCCACGCGGGTCCCGAAGTTCTGCTCGATGGTCTCGACCATGAGCGGCATCCCGCCGTGGTCCAGGGCGGCGTTGATCTTGGACTCCCCCACCCCGGGGATGTCCACCCACGTGTCGCGCATGATGGACATGACGTACATCTGCCCCCCGTCCTCGGGGATGTGCAGCAGCATGATGGAGTCCGCGCGGGAGCCGGTGACGTTGGGGTCCACACCGTCGGGGCGCTTGTCCGAACCCAGGAGCAACACGGTGGTGCCGGCGTCCTGGGCGGAGCCCTTGGCCGGGCGGGCCGACTCCTCGGGGAACGCCGATTCCAGGGTCGAGGCCCCACGATCGAAGTTGCGACCCAGGTTCCACACGAACAGACCGGCGACCACGCCCACCACCAGCAGGAGGGCCAGCACCGTGAGCAGGATGTTGCGTCCGGTGTGTTTTCCGCGCGGGCGGGACTGTTCTTCGTCGAACTCGAACTGGTTCATGGACACGTGGCACTCCGTGGGTGGGGGGGTCGGAATCAAGCGACACTCACCGGACAGCGCTGCCGCCACGGCGACGCTGGGGATCCCGCCCCGGGGGGCGGGCCGTCGGTCGGCGGAGCCGTTGATTGCTATCGCACATAGTACCTACGGCACGCGGTGAATCCATCCCTCGGTCCCGAATTTGTGCTCCACCAGCTCCCGGGCGGCGGCGAGTTCGCTGTCTGAGACCTTACCAACACCGGCCGAGTAGCGTTGCGTGAACGTGCGGGTCAGCGCCGAGATCACGTCCCGGCGGGCCAGCCCCGTCTGGCGTCGCAACGGGTCCACGCGCTTCTTCGCGGAGCGGGTGCCCTTGTCCGAGAGCTTCTCCTTGCCGATGCGCAACACGTCCGTCATCTTCTCGGCGTCGATGTCGTAACTCATGGTCACGTGATGCACCATCCCGCCGTTGGCGAAGCGCTTCTGCGCCGCTCCCCCGATCTTGCCCTGGGGCGTGGCGATGTCGTTGAGTGGTACATAGAACGCCTCGACCCCCAGGTCCGCGAAGGCCTGCATGACCCACGCGTCCAGGAACGGGTAGGAATCCGCGAAACTCATCCCGTCCACCAGGGTCTGCGGCACGTACAGCGAGTACGTGATGCAGTTACCGGCCTCCATGAACATGGCCCCACCCCCGGAGACCCGGCGTACCACCTGTATCCCGTGACGCGCGGCCCCCTCCGGGTCCACCTCGTTGCGCACGGACTGGAACGATCCGATTACCACGGCGGGCTCGTCCCAGTCCCAGATCCGCAGCGTGGGATGGCGGTGTCCCGCGCCCACCTCCTTGGCGAGAACCTCGTCCAGTGCGAGGTTCTCGAGGGTGGGGCGCACCTGCGCGGGGATCACCTCCCACGCGTGATCGGACCAGCTCGTGGCCCGGTCCAGCGCGCGGCGCACCGCGATCACCACGGCGCGTGCGTCGAAGCCGAACAGCACGGCGTCGCGCGGCACGGCCGCCTCGATCCGCTTGACCATGTCCTGCGGCGACGTGTCCTCGGCCAGACCGGTCAGGGCCGCATTGATGTCCGCGAGCGCCTCGTCCGGTTCCAGGAAGAAGTCCCCGTTGATGGACACGTTCTCCAGGTGTCCGTCCGTGACGTCGAAGTCCGCGACCACCAGTTTCCCGCCGGGGACCTTGTACTCCCCGTGTGCGCTCGTCGTGTTCATTCACTGACCTCCGCTGCGTGTGGTGGCCCGGGGCACCCCCGGTGTGGCCTTCGGGGTGGGGGTCCCGTCCCCGGAGGGCGACGCGGTGGCGCTCGGCCGGGCCGTGGCGTGTTCCGTCTCGATGGTAAGCACTGTGGTGGTGCCGGCGGGCAGCGAGACCGCGAACGACGTCGCTCCCGACCGCACCCCAGCGACCTCGGGTCGGTCGGCGGGCGGGGTGATGGGCAGGCCGTAGCCGTCCACGCTCACCGCGCCGTCGGCCGAGGAGCGTAGCGCGTTCTCCACGCTCAGGTGCACGCGCGGGTCCGCGGGGTACGACGACGTCGCCCCCGGTGCGGCGTCGTCCGTCGCCTGCTCCCCGGCTGTAGCGCCGTCGGGTGAGCCCGGGGCGTCCGCGGCGTCGCCCACCGGAGCGGTGGCGCGCCACGAGCCGCCGCGCAACTGGGACTGCGTGACGCGCTGCACCGGCCCGGGCGTGGTGACCGTGGTGGTGCGGGGGCCCGCGGTGGCCGGGTCCCGGAAGTCGGAGAGCACGAGCGAGGTGCTCCCGTCCGCGTGGGTCACCGCGAACGCCGTGAGGTCCTCGGACCCGGTGCGCGCCGGAGTCATGGTGCCCTGCGGAATGCTCGCGATCAACGCGAGCGCGAGGCCGTTGGCGCGCAGCCCGAAGCGTTCGCCGGGCGAGCCCACGGTGCCGTCCGAGCACAGCGGGGACATGGGCGGGCCACCGTGGCACGGGCCCAGGGACGAGTGCGCGGTGACCCGTTCCGCGGCGAGCGCCTGGACCCGGACGGAGTAGTCGGCCTGGTAGACGGCGGCGGCCAGGGTCTCCGTGATCTGGTTCCCGCCGGGGCACGAGGACAGCGATGTCTCGGTGATCCACAGCGGTACGCGGTGCTCGTCCGCCACGGAGCGGGCGCGGGAGACCAGGGCGTCCACGCGCTCGCGGGTCTGCGGGGCCACCGCGTTGGTCACCGTGGGCTTCTGCCGGGTCCACCGCATCCCGCACTCGGAGAGTGGGTATTGGTGCAGTGCGAGGGCGAAGGGAGCCGTGCCCGGGGCCTCGGCGGCGACTTCCCACCACGGATCGGAATAGGCCCCCGGTGCCACGATGCGCAGGTGCGGAACCTTCCGGTGCACCGCGCGGGCGTAGGCGGTGAGTTGACGAGCGTAGACCGCCCGGTTCCACTCCGGTCCCTTGACGTTGAGGGGGTCGTCCGAGCCCCGGTGAAACCCGTTGGGCTCGTTACCGATCATCAGCCCCACGAGCCGGTCCCCGAACGCCGCACGCGCGTGCGCCGCCAGATCTGCCGCCCGGTCCGGGTCGTAGCGGGCCAGGTTGGCGCTCAGGATCACGGACGTCCCCGTACGGCGGGCGAGGGCCGCGACGCGTTCCAGGTCCGTCGGGGTGACCTTCGTGATCTTCTCCCCCTTGGCCAGGGGCCAGTCGGTGGGGATCGGTTCGTCGGTCGAGGTGAAGAAGAAGCGCCGGTCCGTGGAGTTGCCCCCGAAGCGCAGGGTCGGTTCATGGAGGGACTGCAGGATCGAGATGAGGTCGTGATTGTCCTCCTCCAGCCGAGGGTCCGCCAGATCCGTGGACTCCAAGGACAGCCCCACGGAACCGTGCCGGTAGTCCTCGTCCCCGGGACTCGTCCGGCCCAGGGTCACCCGCACGGTGGGATCGTTCGTGCGGGGTGCACTCCCCGGATAGGTCTCGGGGATGTCCCGGGCGGCCGCCACGAGACCCGGGTCCACGGCATGCAACGGCGCATTACGGGCCACCCCGGGAACGGGTCCGGTGGGCTCGGGCGCCGACGACGCGGACGGGTCGGGCTGCGGGCCCGCGCAGGCGGTCGCGCACAACAGGACGGTGCTCAGGATGGCGAGCGCGCGGCGTCGTACCGGGGTGACGGGAGGGCGGGGGGAGGTCCTCACGGGCCCAGCGTACCGGGATGCGCGCGGCCCGGATCGACTGTGCGTCGCCACGGGCGTACCATAGTGCGTTGGTGTGCCCACGTTCGGGTGCGCCGCATCCGAGCAACGCCGTGCCTGGCAAAATCCAGACACCTACAGAAGGTTGACACCATGAAGGCTGACATTCACCCGGATTACCACCCGGTCCTGTTCCGCGATCTCGCGTCCGGCAAGGTCGTGCTGACCCGTTCCACCGCCACCTCCTCCAAGACGGAGACGTGGGAGGACGGCAACGAGTACCCCATCATTGAGGTCGAGATCTCTTCCGAGTCACACCCGTTCTACACCGGCAAGCAGCGCATCATGGACTCCGCCGGCCGTGTGGAGCGCTTCAACCAGCGGTTCGCGAACTTCGGGAAGTCCGGCAAGTAAGTCCGAACTTCTCCCCCGACGCCCGGTCCACCCTTCGGTGGGCCGGGCGTCGTCGTGTGCGGGCACGTGGCGACATGAAACATGCAATCGTCATCAAAATGTGATCTCTCCCCTAGGATGGTCGAGGCTCTATCCCCCCAGGTTCCGGTGCTCCCCCCCCTTCTTCGTGCCGGGACCACCGAAAGGTCTCCCCCACCTATGAGTTCTGCACACCTGCACTCCCCCCTGCCCTCTGCCACAACTCCCCCGTCGACTGGTTCCATGGGCGCCTTGGTTCGCCGCGCGGTCCTGCCTCTCGCGGTCACCGCCGCATTGGCACTGACCGCACAACCCGCCGTGGCCGCACCCACCAACCCGGCCGCCGGCCCGGACGCCCCCGCCGCCACGGTGCCCTCCGATCCGCCCACCGAATCCGATCGCGTGATCGTGAAGTTCCGGGACACCGCGGCCCCGGAAGCCGCCAAGGAGAAGGTCGTGGACACTGCCGCCCAGCAGGCGCTGGGTGACACCAAGACCCCCGAGGTCGAGGAACACGTCAAGCAGACCACCGCGCAAGCGGACGTCCTCAAACTGGACCGCGAGTTGGACGAGTCCGAGCAGAAGGACCTCGTGCGCGAGATCGAGGCCAACCCCGCCGTCGAATACGCGGAAGCGGACCGGCTCGCCTCCGTGTCCTGGGTGCCCAACGACACCTATACCCAGTTCCAGTGGAGCCTGCTCCCCCAGCAGGGCGGCGTGAACTTCCCCGCCGCGTGGGACATGTCCCGCGGCAACGGACAGACCATCGCCGTGCTGGACACCGGGATCACCCCGCACGGGGACCTGGACTCCAAGGTGGTGCCCGGACGGGACTTCATCAACGACACGAACCTCTCCCGAGACTACGACCTGCGTGACGCCAACCCCCGCGACGAGGGCGACTGGAGTGCTCCCGGCGAGTGCTCCGCTGGAACCCGCAACTCCTCGTGGCACGGGACCCACGTGGCCGGTCTCGCCGCCGGTGTGACCCACAACGGTGCGGGGATCAGCGGCGCGGCACCCGGCGCCAAGATCCTCCCCGTGCGCGTGCTCGGCAAGTGCACCAACGGGTGGGTCTCGGACATCGCGGACGGCATCTCGTGGTCCGCGGGTGCTCCCGTGGCCGGACAATCGGCCAACCGCAATCCCGCGTCCGTGATCAACCTGTCCCTGAATTACCCGGGCCAGTGCGGCACCACGATGCAGAACGCGATCAACACCGCGGTCAGCCGTAAGGTCCCCGTGGTCGTGGCCGCAGGCAACAGCTCGGTCAACGCCGGTGGCACGGCGCCCGCCAACTGCGCGAACACCATCGTGGTGGGCGCCTCGGACACCACGGGCTACACCGCTGGCTACTCCAACACCGGCGCGGTCGTGGACATCCTGGCCCCGGGCGGGACCGCCGCCAACCCCATGCTCTCCACCTTCAACTCCGGCACCACGGCCCCGGGTGCTCCTACTTACGGCAACCTCTACGGGACCTCGATGGCCACCCCGCTGGTCTCCGGCACCGTGGCGCTCATGAAGCAGCGGGACCCCGGGCTCACGCCCGCGCGGATCGAACAGCTGCTGACCTCCACCGGGAGCGGCCCGCTGGGTTCGCTCAACCTGGACCCCGCCGCCGCCGTGCGCGCCGTGACGCCCCGCACCACCGTCCAGGCGTCCTACACCGCCGCGGGTGGGATCGGTTCCAAGTGGCGTGCCACCGGTGGCGCCGCCAAGTGGGGCAACCCCGTGATGAACGAGGCCAACGCCGCCAACGGTGGTCGCTACCAGGAGTTCGTGAAGAACGGACGCAAGACCACCATTTACTGGAGCCGCTCCACGGGCGCCTACGTGGTGGAGAACCCCACGGCCATCGGTTCCAGGTTCATCTCCGCCGGCCGTGAGCGCGGCTACGGTTACCCCAGCTCGGACGAGCGCCGGGTCCCCGGCGGCGCCTACCAGCTCTTCCGCAACGGGTCCTCGCTCACCAAGGTGCTGTGGACCCCCGCCACGGGCCCCAAGGCCGTGAAGGAGACCGGCGGGATCGGTGGCGCGTGGAAGCGCGCGGGCTTCGAACGCGGATGGGGTTGGCCCGTCACGGATGAATACCGCAGCGGCGGCGAGGTGCTCCAGCGCTTCTCCAACGGCGTGACCGCCCACTGGACCCCCCAGCGCGGGGTGTGGACCACCCGCTGACCCCTCCCCCGGTCGCCCCTCCCTCGTGAGGGACATCGACAACGCCGCAGGGCGGTTCCCTTCCCGGGGAACCGCCCTGCGGTCATTCCCGGCCCGTATCCGCCGACGGCGCACTGCCACCTCTGCGCCTCGCGCAGCTCCCAGCTACCGCCGCGCCGTCCAGCAACTCCGATGCACCCCGAGGCCACGAAAGACCCCCGCGAATGGCCTCGGGGTGCCCAGAGACTCGTGGGTGGCCTTAGGATGCCTGGACGTTCATGGGTGGGCATGCGGTGCGGGGCAACGAGATGGTCCAGGGTGGCACCCGGACGAAATCGCGGCGGTCACCCTCGCGGGCGGGTCTCCCAGAACGCCACCGCGCTCGCCGCGGCCACGTTGAGCGAGTCCACGCCGTGGCTCATGGGGATGATCACGTGCCGCTCGGCGTGATGCAGCGTGGCCGCGCTCAGCCCCTGGCCCTCGGTCCCGAGGATCAACGCCAACTTCTCCGGGTGCTCGGCCGCGAGCTCGTCCACCGTGACGGCGTCGTCGGACAGGGCGAGGGCCGCCGTGAGGAACCCCGCGTCTTTCACTTCCTGCAGATCCGCGGTCCAGTGCTCCAGGCGCACCCACGGGACCTGGAACACGGTTCCCATGGACACGCGCACCGCGCGGCGGTACAAGGGGTCCGCACAGCGCGGGGTGACCAGAACGGCGTCGACGTCCAGGGCCGCGGCGGAACGGAAGATCGCGCCCACGTTGGTGTGGTCCACGATGTCCTCGAGGATCGCCACACGCCGTGACCGTGCGAGGACCTCGGTGAGCTCGAGGGGCTCGGGGCGCTGCATGGCCGCGATCGCGCCGCGATGCAGGTGGAACCCCGTGATGCGCTCGAGCACGTCATCGGAGCCCACGTACACCGGAACGTCGTAGCGTTCGAGCACGTCGCGCAGCCCCTCGAGCCACTTCTCGGCCATGAAGAACGAGCGCGGTCGGTGGCCGGCGTCGAGCGCTCGGCGCAGCACCTTGGACGATTCCGCGAGGTAGAGCCCGCGCTCGGGTTCCAGCCGACGCCGCAGGGCCACGTCCGTGAGGCTCGTGTAGTCGGCGACGCGCGGGTCCGCGGGGTCGGTCAGCGGGACGATGCGTTCGGACAGGGGCGCGGAAGTGCTCACGGACATCCTGGGGATCGGAGGAACAAGGTTCTGGAGGAAAAGGGGTGCGGCGGAACGGGGCCCGCGGAACAACGGCACGATAAAACGGGTAACGGTCAGAACAGCTGCGAGACCATGTTGGTCAGCGCCACGAGACCCAGGACCACGATCACGGTGCGCAGCGCCACCGGGGACAGCCGCTTGCCGATCTTGGCGCCCAGCCACGACCCCAGAGTGGAGCTCAGGGCGATGAACACCACGACCCACCAGTTGATCCGGTCGAACGCGAGCAGCACGTAGGACAGCGCCGCCACGATGTTGACCACCGCGACCAGGGCGTTCTTGACCGCGTTCGCCGATTGCAGCGGGGCCAGCAGGAACACACCCAGGATGCCCACGAGCAACACGCCCTGCGCGGCCACGAAGTACCCGCCGTAGATGCCCGCGAAGAACACGAGCACGTACAACATCAAGGGTTGCTTGGACCGGTCCACGGCCTCGGTGTCCGTGGCCGTCTCCCCCGCCTGCGGGGCATCCAGGCCGCCGGCCGCGGCGTCCCGGGCCTGACGTTCCTTGCGCTCGCGGACCTTGGCCTGGAGCGTGGGTTGGAATACCACGAACAGCAGTGCGACCACGATCAGCACGGGCGCGGCCACACCGAAGACTTCCTCGGGCAGGTGCAGCAGCAGGGAAGCGCCGATCACCCCGCCCAGGATCGAGCACGGCAGCAGTTTCAACAGCGTGCGGGTCAGCCCACGCAGTTCACTGCGGTAGCTCCACGCGCCGGTGAGGTTACCGGCGATCAGCCCCATGGCGTTGGACATGGACGCCGTGACCGGGGGAACCCCCATGGTCACGAGCACCGGGAACGTCACGAGCGTGCCGGACCCCACGATGGTGTTGATCGTCCCGGCCCATAACCCGGCCACGAGGATCAGCAGCACCTGCCACCACTCGAAGCCCACGGTCCCGCCGGAACCGAAGAACTCCGTGGGGACCATGGCGGAGGACAGTGTCAGCATGGAGGCGGATCAGCGGGCGAACGCCGCGTAACGATCGGCCACGCGCACGAGCTTGAGGGGCATGTCGAAGGTGTGGGAGAGATTCTTCTGCGTCATCACCTGCGCCACCGGACCGGCTGCCACGATGGCACCCTCACGCAGCAACAGCGCGTGGGTGAACCCGTCCGGGACCTCCTCGAGGTGGTGGGTCACCATGACCGTGGCCGGGGCGGCCTCGTCCCGGGCGAGTTCATCGAGGCGCTGCACGAGCTTCTCGCGCCCGCCCACATCCAGACCGGCGGCGGGTTCGTCGAGCAACAACAGTTCGGGGTCGGTCATCAGTGCGCGGGCGATCAGAACACGCTTGCGCTCGCCCTCGGACAAGGTGCCGTACGTGCGCTCTCGCAGGGCCCCCAAGCCCCAGGCCTCGAGCAGTTCCTCACTGCGCTGGACGTCGGCGTCGTCGTACTCCTCGCGCCAGCGCCCCGTGACGCCGTAGGCCGCCGTGAGCACCACGTTCGCCACGGTCTCCGCATGCGGGATCTGACCGGCCAGGGGTGCGGAGCTCACACCGATCCGCGGGCGCAGCTCGAAGACGTCCACCGCGCCGAGGATCTCGTCGAGGATGTCCACCATGCCGCGCGTGGGGTGCAACCGGGCGGCGGCGATCGACAACAGCGTGGACTTACCCGCGCCGTTGGGGCCCAGGATGACCCACCGTTCCCCGTCCCGCACGGTCCAGTTCACGCCGTCCAACAGGGTCTTCTCGCCGCGGACCACCGTCACGTCCACCAGATCAAGCACTGAACTCATGACGGCAACTCTAATGCCCCGCCCGCGCCGGTTCGCGGTCCGGCGCTCCGTGGCAGCCCGGCTCGGTCACAGATCCAGGAAGAAGCGCAGGGCGTCCAGGTTGGGGATGCTCACCTGGGTGTCCGCGACCTCCCGCAGCGCGGGCTTGGCCCGGTACGCCACGGACAGCCCGGCTGCGCGGGCCATGTCGATGTCGTTGGCGCCGTCCCCCACGGCCATGACGTCCTCCGGTGTCACGCCCAATTCCTGGGCCCATTGCCCCATGACCTCCGCCTTCGTGGCGCGGTCCACGATGCGCCCGGCCACGCGTCCCGTGAGCACGCCGTCCTGGATCTCGAGCTCGTTGGCGGCCGCGCGGGTGAGTTCCAGGTGCGCCGCGAGCGGGTCCAGCACCTGGCTGAAGCCGCCCGAGACCGCGGCCACCGCGTGTCCCTCGCGCAGCAGGGTCTGCACGAGCACCTTGGCTCCGGGCGAGAGCCGTACGGCGGCAGCGACGTCGTCGATCGCCGAGGCGGGCAGTCCCTCCAGGACGGCCACGCGCTCGCGCAGGGACGCCGCGAAGTCGATCTCACCGCGCATCGCGCGTTCCGTGACCGCGGCGACCTCCGCCTCGCGGCCCACGTGGGCGGCGAGCAGTTCGATGACCTCCTGGCGGATGAGTGTGGAATCCACGTCCAGCACCACGAGCTTCTTGCGGGACTGGTCGAACCAGGTGTGCGGCACCACGTTGAGGTCGATCCCCGGCAGCAACTGCCGCTGCGGGTCCGGTTGCAAGGCGCGGCGAAGCTGTTGCGGGTCCTCGGTCTGCACGCGCACGGTCAGGGCGTTGTAGCCCTCCACGTCCGCAGCCTGCCCGTCCGACGCGGTCCCCGTGACCCGCACCCAGTTGTGCGTCTCGACCACGGCACCGGCACGTTCCACGGCGTCGAGGACGGCTTCGGTGGCACCGTCCTCCGGGGACACGGCCAGGGCGACGACAGCACAGTTCTGGGACATGGCCGCAGTTTATCGGCCCCGCGGAAGCGCGCACAAAGAAGGCACCGGCACGACGCCGCTCGGACCACTCCCGCGGGCCGTTCCACCGCACCGACGACGTCGCTCGGCCCGTTCCCGGGCCGCGGGCACGTAAGCCGTGCGGCGTCAGGAAGGCTCAGCGCGGCGTCGTCGGCAGGGCGCGGTGCTTCCCGGGGGTGCCCACGCGCGAGGGCCACCACGAGCGGGGGCCGAGGTCCAGAGCCAGGGCGGGCACCAGCAGCGAGCGCACGATGATCGTGTCCATGAGCACGCCGATCGTCACGATGATGGCCAGCTGCACCAGGAACAGGATGGGCAGCACGGCCAGTGCGGCGAACGTCGCGGCCAGCACGATGCCCGCGGAGGTGATGACCCCGCCGGTGGTGATGAGTCCGGCCAGCACGCCCTTGCGGTGGCCCGCGGTGACGACTTCCTCGCGCACGCGGCTCATGAGAAAGATGTTGTAGTCGATCCCCAGCGCCACGAGGAACACGAAGCTGAACAGTGGCACGGTGGGGTCTGCCTGGTTGATGTCCATGAGGTGGAACACCAGGGTGGCCACACCGAGCGCGGAGACGAAGGACAGGACGGTGGTGGCGATCAACAGTACGGGCATCAGGATGCTGCGCAGCAACACCATGAGGATGAGCAGGATCACCGCCAGGATGATGGGGATGATCAGCGCGCGGTCACGTTCGGACGCGGCGATCGTGTCCACCTGCACGGCGGTGGTCCCGCCGATCTTCGCGTCGGGGGTGATCCCGGCGAGATCGTCGCGTAAGCGGGTGACCGTGGCCTGGGCCTCCTCGGAGTCGGACGCGTAGGTGAGGGTCGCCTGGATCAGCACGTCCCCGTTGCTCACGGTGGGTCCCGCGTTCGCCAGGGGTCCGCCCTGCGGCGTGGGATATGGCAGGGTCCCGTTCGGGGAGTCCTGGGCGGTGAACGCGACGGACGCGACGTCGTCGTCCTGGGACAACCGCTCGGCAACCGCCTGGGCGTCCTCCTGCGGGGCCAGGACGTACACGGGATCCCCCGCGCCGCCCGGGAAGTGACGCTCGATGACCGCCAGACCGTCGCGGGCCTCGGACTCCCCCAGCACGAATTCGGACTGCGGGACGCCGTCCGCGTCGAGCTGGCTCGCGCCCACGGCGGCGGCGCCCAGCACGACGGCGCACACGAGCCACACCGCGCGCGACCTCCGGTCCACGAGGCGCGCCACGGAGGGCCACAGCCCCTTGCGGTCGTAGGGGTTCATGGCCTGCTCGTGGGTCTCGGGGTTCTCGTCCACGCGCGGCATCTGGGGCCACAGGGCCACCCGACCGAACAGGGCGAGCAGCGCCGGCAACAGCGTGAGACCGGCGAGGATCGCGAAGACCACGCCCATGGCGGTGGCCGGACCCACGCCGCGGTTGGAGGTCAGGGCGGAGAACAACAGGCACAACAGACCCGCGATGACCGTGGTCCCGGACGCCAGCACGGCGGGCACGGTGCCCTTCCAGGCCATACGGGTCGCGGTCCAGCGCGACGGCGTGTGGTGCAGGGCCTCGCGGAACCGCGCGGTGTAGAGCAGCCCGTAGTCGGTGGCCGCACCGATCACCACGATCGACATGATCCCCTGCGTCTGCCCGCTGAGATCGATCCAGCCCTGCTGGGCCAGGAAGTAGACGGTGATGATCGCCCCGCACAGCGCGCCCACGCTCGTGAGCAACACGAGGAACGGCAACAGCGGCGAGCGGTAGACGATCACCAGGATCACGAGCACCGCCACGAGGGCCACGATCAGCAGCAGCCCGTCGATACCCGCGAACGCCGCCGAGAGGTCCGCCACGAGTCCCGCCGGACCGGTCACGGCCACCGACAGTCCCTCGGGGGTGTCCTCGGCCAGTCGCTCGCGCAGGTGTTCGACCACGGTGCCGGTGTCCGCCTCCGAGCTCACCAGGGCGATGATCTCCACGGCCTTGCCGTCCTCGCTCGGGATGGGCGGGGAGACCTCCAGGACGTCCTGGATCTCACCCAGGGCCTGCGCGTTCGTCCCGATCGCGCGTAGTTGCCGCGGCGTGATCTCGTTCTCGGACTCCATGACCACGATGGCCGGCACACCGTCCGAATCCTGGAACTCCCCGAGCCGGTCCTGGACCTGTGTGGCCTGCGAGTCCACGGGCAGGAAGTCCGTCTGCGAGTTGGACACCACGTCCGAGAGCTTGCCGAACGTGGGTCCGCCCACGCCCATGACCCCCAGCCACGCAAGCACGAGCACCACGGGGATCAGCCGGCGAACCCACCCCGGCCGCTTTCCGCCCGCGTCCGGTCCGGCGCTCCTGGTGTCCTCCGCGTGCTCGGGGACGGGGCGGGTGGGGCTACTGGGCATGTCTCACCTGTGGGGTCTCGGCGCGGGGTGGTCACCGGTCGTGCCCCCGCGGGGCCGAGTCCGACGACGCTGCGCTGCGGGCAGCTGCCCCCATCGTAGGGGTTACACCCGTCACCTTCGCGGTCATCGGGGGCCACAAACGCCCGCCCGTGGATGCTGGTCGTACAGTGGGTGCCCGTGGCCACCCGTTTCCAGCCCGAACCCTCCCCGGACGACTCCTCGACCGGGGAGGCGTCGAGCGCATCCTCCGGCCCGGACGACGGCGACTCGATGAGCAGCTGGGTCACGTGGGCCCGTAACGCCGCACTGATCCTGGTGCTCGTGCTCATGGTGTGGCTCGCGTTCACCGTGCACCTGCCGAGCCAGGCCGAACTCGAGGCCACGATTAACGGCTACGGCTGGGCCGGCTGGCTCGTGTTCATCCTCATCTATGCGATCGTGGCGATGACCCCGATCCCCGTGACGATCATGGCGGTCACGGCCGGCGTGCTCTTCGGTGCGACCCTGGGCAGCGTGTTCTCCGTCGTGGCCGCGCTGATCGGCGGCTGGGGTGGCTATTGGCTCGCGCGGGGACTCGGGAAGCAGGCGACCCGCAAGATCATGGGCAAGCACGCGGACACCGTGGAGAACTACCTCACCGGGGCGGGCTTCGAGGCCGTGGCCACGCTGCGATTGGCCCCCGGGATCCCCTATTGGCCGGTCAATTACGGATGCGGTGCGTTGGGAATCCCCCAGAGCGTGTTCCTCTCCGCGAGTGCCCTGACCGTGATCCCCGGACAGGTGGCCCTCGTGGGGCTGGGGGCGCTGGCCACGGAACCCACGTGGGCACACCTGATCGTGTTCGGTGTGGCGTGCCTGGTGAGTGTCGTGGCAACGATCATCGCGTTTCGCCGCTGGCGCTCGGTGGCCGCGCAGAACCGCAGAGGGCACTAGCCGGCGGAGGGCACCGCCGACGCCTGACCGGGTCCGCCCCGGCCCACATACATCTGTGCCCCGATACGGCAGGTCCACGGCTGATCTGGTGCGGTTTCGGGCCTCAGATGTACTTAGCGCACCCCGCCCCCGAGACGCATCCCGCCCCGGGCGTTCGGGCGGGCATGCGAAAAACCCCCAACCCGGAACTCATGTCTCCGGATTGGGGGCTTCCCGAATCGTGTGCGCGAGGGGGGACTTGAACCCCCACCCTCTAATACGAGGACTAGCACCTCAAGCTAGCGCGTCTGCCTATTCCGCCACCCGCGCAGGTGTCCGAACCGCGGCGTTTCCGATCTCCCGGAAACCTTCTCGGCCCGTGGCAACGACAAGAAACCTACCACAGTTGCGCGGTCCGTTCGAACTCGACCGGGGCCGGACCGTGCACTCCTCGGGACCACGGCCCGGTGCGGGTGCTACCGACCTGCCTGCGCTAGGAAGTCCTCCGCGCCACCCACGAGTTCCACGTGACCGGTGGGAACGTCCGCAGTGACCATCGCGGCGATCTCCTGGGCGAACTCATGGACGGTGTAGAGCTTCCCGGCGGCCTCGCGGCGCTCATCGAGTGCTCCCGGGCGGGCCCGGTTGAGCAGCGTGGCCGTGACGGTGCCCTCGATCATGTCCGCGGAGACCACCACGAAGCCGATGCCCTTGTCCTGCAGCTCGGGCACGCGAGCCGTAAGGGTGTCTTCCCCGGCGCGCTTGGACTTGGCCACGGCCTCGTACTCGGGCATCGTCTCCACGTCGTTGATGAAGTGTGCCTGGTGGCTCGTGACGAACACCACGCGGCCACCCTGGGGAAGCGTCCGCAGGGCCTCGGTCAGGGTGTCGTTCTGGGCGTCACGGTTCAACCGCAGGGCGTAGTCCTCACCCATCTCGGTCTCCATGCCCCCGGAGGCGTTGAGGATCAACACGTCCACGCCACCGAACTCGTCCACGGCGGCACGGAACAGACCCGCGCGAGACTCGGCGTCTGTGATGTCCGCCTGCACGGCGATCGCGTGGCCGCCGGCCTCCGTGATCTCCTTGACCACCTTGTTGGCCCGGGGGGCCTTCTGGCGGTAGTTGACCACCACGTTGGCGCCCTCACCGGCGAGGATCTTGGCGGTGTCCGCGCCCACGCCTCGCGAGGATCCGGTGATGACCACGGTCTTGCCTGCCACTGAACTCATGCGGTTTCTCCTTCGAGGGGTGCGGGAATCGGCGGTGTCAGTGCCCCAGGCCCAACCCGCCGTCTACGGGGATGATAGCGCCGGAGACGTAGGCCGCGGCGTCGGAGGCAAGGTATTCCACCGCTCCGGCGACCTCTTCCACGTGCCCGAAACGCTGGGCCGGGATCATGGAGAGGTAGTTGTCTTTGACCTCGTCGGAGAGCTCATGGGTCATGGCGGTGTCGATGTAGCCGGGGGCCACCACGTTGGCGGTGATCCCGCGGGAACCGAGTTCGCGGGTGATGGCGCGGGCCATGCCGACCAGTCCGGCCTTGGAGGACGCGTAGTTCACCTGACCCGGCGCGCCCGTGTACCCCACCACGGACGAGATGAAGATGATCCGGCCGTGCTTCAGTCGCATGAACCCCTTGGTCGCGCGCTGCACCACCCGGAACGCGCCGGTGAGGTTGGTGTCGATCACGTCCTGGAAATCGGCGTCCTTCATGCGCACCAACAGGGTGTCCTTGGTGACCCCGGCGTTCGCCACGAGTACCTCCACGGGACCGAACTTCCCCTCGATCTCCCGGAAGGCCGCGTTCACGGAGGCGGTGTCGGTGACGTCCGCCTGCACGGTGTACGCGCCGTCGGGCCCGTCCCTACCGGAGCGCGAGGTGACCACCACGTTGTCCCCGGCGGCGATGAACCGTTCCGCGATCGCGAGGCCGATACCTCGATTGCCTCCGGTGACGAGCACGGTGCGAGCGGCGGAGGACTGGTCAGACATGATGGAACCTTCCGTGGAGGGGCGGGCGCGGCGGGCAAGCCCACCCTCGTATCAAGACCTCACAGCATCCTAACCGGCCTCTGACCGGCGGACATCCCCCGCTTGGGCGCCACACACAACGGTGAGATAATGCTCAGAACGCTCACAGTCAGCCGTGGCAGTGTCGCCCCGCGGGTACACCCCCAGATCGTTCGCCGAAGGACCGGTTCCCATCTCACCTTCCCAGCCGCAGTCGCATGGTTCCACCGAGGTTCATTCGATCACCTCGGCGGCGGATCCGCACACCACCGACATAGCACACCGCATGAAGGTCTATTCCTTCCAGATGGCGCTGCGCGTGGTGTGCATCATCGGAGTGGTGCTGATCGACAACCTGATCGCGCGGATCCTGCTCGTGCTGGGCGCTGCGATCCTGCCGTGGCTCGCGGTCATGATGGCCAACCGCGGCGCGGACCGCTCCGAACGCTCGGGTTCCGCGTACCGCCCACCCACGCGCACCGAGTTGCCCACGAGCGCCGAGTCGCAGGAGCGGGCACCGGATCCGGAGACCGTGGTCGTGGACGGGGAGTACACCGCCCCGCCCCCGCAGCGCGAACTGCCCCCGCCCCGCGCGGTCACGCGCCGCAACTGAAGCGGGCCCGCCCCCGCGCCCACCGCACCGCACGATTTCTGGGAGGATTTCTTCACCGTGGGATTCGATCTGCTCGGCTCTCTGGACCCGCAACGCCCCGCGCCCGACGACGCCGCACCCCGCCCCCGCGCGGCGGCACCCGAGGCCGTGTGCTCTCGCCGGGGCTGTTCGCGTCCCGCGCAGTGGACCCTGCTGTGGAACAACCCCCGCGTGCACACCCCCGAGCGCCGCAAGGCGTGGCTCGCGTGCGACGAGCACCGGGAGCACCTGGCCGACTTCCTGGGCCAGCGTGGCTTCCTCAAGACCATCACACCGTTCGAGGCCCCCGAGGACGCGACGCCCGACGCCGCTGCGAGCCAGGACATCCCGCACGAGCCCGGCGCGGGTGACGGCCGCGCCGAGGTCGGGGACGGCGGCGTCGTCCGACCCGAGGAATCGGGGCGCACGCCTTGATGCGCAAGTACAAGTTCCTGGGCACCCCCACGTGGCTCGGCTGGTTCGCGCTGTGCTGCGTAGCTGCGGCGCTGTGCCTCTACCTGGCCCACTGGCAGATGTCCCGCAACGACCACCTGGTCGCGGAGAACGCCAAGATCAGCAAGAACTACGACGCCCCGGCCTATGACTCCGCCCGCGGCATCCCCCTGTTCCAGGACTACGACGACTCGCAGACCTGGCACCCCGTGGAACTGCGCGGCACGTACGTGCCCGAGGAGACCGTGCTGATCCGCAACCGTCCGCACGACGGGCGCGTGGGGTACGACGTCCTGGTCCCGTTCCGCACCGTGGAGGGACCCGTGATCGCGATCGACCGCGGCTGGATCCCCACGGACGACTCCGCGAACGGGATGCCGTCCGCGGTGCCCCCTCCCCGGTCCGGGACCGTGACCGTGACCGCCCGGCTGCGCCCCACCGAGGGCACCCTGGACCGCGGGGCACCCGAGGGTCAGTCCGCCTCGATCGACCTGCCCGCGTTCGCCGAACGCTGGGGTGGCGCGCTGGCCACGGGCGGGTACGGAGAACTGGTCTCCGAGGACCCGCCCTCGAGCGTGACCCCGCAGGCCGGTGAACGACCGGCCATCGAGTACGGTCCGCACCTGTCCTACTCGCTGCAGTGGTACGCGTTCGCGGTGCTGGTGTTCGTGGCCTACGGGTACTCGGCCCGCCAGCACGTGAAGAACCTCGAGTGGGATCGCGCGTACGCCGCGGAGGTGGAACGCCGGTTGGCGCAGTACTACGACGCCGAGGGCAACTACATCGGGGAGATGGACGAGTCGCTGATCATCCGTCAGTTGCAGATGGCCGACGACATGCCCGCGCATCTGAAGTCGCTGTACCGACCCAAGCGCCGTCGGGCCTCCACCGGCGTGAGCAACGAAGACGAGGAGGACGCTCTACTGGACGCCCTTGAGGCCGACAGGCGACACTGAGACGCAGACCCGCGCCCGCTTACGGCAGCCGAGGGAGCCGTCCCGGCGGGCGGTCCGCCCGAGCGGACGTTGCCTTGTCGGACGGGTCACCCATGATGAAGGAGTCGCTGTGAAGATCACCGCCGCCGTGCTCGAGGAGATCGGGCTGCCGCGCCCGTACGCCGAGTCCCATCCGCTGCGCCTCCAGGAGGTGGAGCTCGCGGACCCCGGTCCGGGCGAGCTGTTGATCCAGGTCCGGGCGGCGGGACTGTGTCACTCGGACCTGTCCGTGGTGGACGGCAACCGGGTGCGTCCCACGCCCATGGTGCTGGGACACGAGGCCTCCGGGATCGTGGAGGCGGTGGGTGAGAGTGTCACGGACATCGCCGTGGGTGACCAGGTCACGACCGTGTTCCTGCCCCGTTGCGAGGAGTGCGACCAATGCGCCACGGACGGGAAGCTGCCGTGCGGTCCCGGTTCCCGCAGTAACGACGCCGGGCTGTTGCCCGGTGGTGAGCGCCGATTGCACCGCGGTGAGGAGGAGCTGTTCCACCACCTGGGGGTTTCGGGTTTCGCGACCCACGCGGTGGTCAACCGCCAATCGGTGGTGCCCGTGGACAAGGACGTGCCCCCGGAGATCGCCGCCGTGGTGGGCTGCGCGGTGCTCACGGGTGGCGGCGCCGTGATCAATGCGGGCCGTCCCAACGATGGTGACACGGTGCTCATCGTGGGTCTGGGCGGCGTGGGCATGGCTGCGCTGCTGACCGCGGTCTCGCTCGAGAAGGGCCCGGTGATCGGGGTGGACGCGAACCCGGAGAAGCTCGCGCGCGCCGTCGAACTCGGAGCAAGCGCGGTGTACTCCCCCGAGGAGCTCGCCGAGCAGGGGGTGACGGCGGCCGTGGTGATCGAGGCCGCGGGCCACCCCCGCGCGTTCGAGACGGCGGTCGCGGCGACCTCGCCCGGGGGCATCATGGTGACGGTGGGGTTGCCCTCGCCGGACGCCCGGTCCACGATCTCCCCGCTGGGGCTCACCGCGCAGGCGCGCACGATCGTGGGTTCCTACCTGGGTTCGGCGGTCCCCGCGCGGGATATCCCCGTGTACCTGGGACTGTGGCGGGAGGGGAAGCTACCCATCGAGGAGCTGATCTCCCAGCGGATCGGTTTCGAGCAGATCAACGAGGGTCTCGATGCCCTCGCGGAGGGCCGGGCAGTGCGCCAGGTCGTACTGTTCGAGAACTGAGCCCCGCCGCGCCGGGTGCGGGAGCGGCGTACGTCCCCGCACCGTACGCGCCGCGAAGAGTCCCGCGGCGCGCCAGGCCCGTTGGTCCTCCAGCGGCCGCGGCAGGACGCCCGTGCTACGCGAGGGTGATGAGGTCCTGGTAGTCCTGGCTCCAGAGGTCCTCCACGCCGTCCGGGAGCATGACCACGCGCTCGGGTTCGAGCGCCTCCACGGCGCCCTCGTCGTGGGAGACCAAGACCACGGCGCCCTCGTAACTGTGCAGCGCGTTGAGGATCTCCCGCCGGGACGCGGGGTCCAGGTTGTTGGTGGGCTCGTCCAGCAGCAGCACGTTCGCCGACGACGCTACGAGCGTCGCGAGTGCGAGTCGCGTCTTCTCGCCGCCGGAGAGCACCCCGGCGGGCTTGTCCACGTCGTCGCCCTGGAACAGGAACGAGCCGAGGATCGTGCGCACCTGGGTGTCCTGCAGGTCCGGTGCGGCGCTCTTCATGTTCTCGAGGACGGTGCGCTCGGTGTCCAGGGTGTCGTGTTCCTGCGCGAAGTAGCCGAGTTTCAGGCCGTGACCCGCGACCACCTCGCCGGTGTCCGGGTCCGCCTGGCCCGCGAGCATGCGCAGCAGCGTGGTCTTGCCCGCGCCGTTGAGCCCGAGCACGACCACGCGGGAACCGCGGTCGATCGCGAGGTCCACATCGGTGAAAATCTCGAGTGAGCCGTAGGACTTGGACAGGCCCTTGGCCATGAGCGGGGTCTTGCCGCAATCGGCGGGCTTGGGGAAGCGGATGGCCGCGACCTTGTCCTGCACGCGTTCACCCTCGATCCCGGCCATGAGCCGTTCGGCTCGGCGGATCATCTGCTGGGCGGCCACGGCCTTGGTGGCCTTGGCGCGCATCTTGTTGGCCTGGTCCATAAGCACCCCGGCCTTCTTCTCCGCGTTGGCGCGTTCACGCTTGCGGCGGGCCTGGTCCTGGTCGCGCTGCTGGAGGTAGTTCTTCCACGTCATGTTGTACACATCCACCACGCAGCGGTTGGCGTCCAGGTACAACACCTTGTTCACGACCATTTCCATGAGGTCCACGTCGTGGGAGATCATGAGGACCCCGCCCTGGTAGGAACGCAGGAACTCGCGCAGCCACACGATCGAGTCGTGGTCCAGGTGGTTGGTGGGCTCGTCGAGGAGCATGGTGTCCGCGTCCGAGAACAGGATCCGGGCGAGCTCCACACGGCGACGCTGCCCACCGGAGAGCGTGTGCAGGGGCTGGTCAAGCACGCGCTGGGGCAGGTTGAGGTTGCTCGTGATGGTCGCGGCCTCGGACTCCGCGGCGTAGCCGCCGCCGGCCAGGAACTCCGACTCAAGGCGGTCGTAGCGGCGCATGGCCTTGGCCCGCACGGCGTCGTCCTCGGAGGCCATCTCCTCCTCCGCGCGGCGCAGCTTGGTGATCACACCGGCGAGGTTACGCGCGGACAGGATGCGGTCCCGGGCCAGCTGGTCCATGTCATCGACCTTGGGGTCCTGCGGCAGGTACCCGATCGATCCCGACCGCGTGACCTCACCCGCGGCGGGGAGCGTGAGCCCCGCGAGCACCTTGGTCATGGTGGTCTTGCCAGCCCCGTTGCGCCCGACCAGGCCCACCTTGTCGCCCTTGTCCACCCGGAAGTTCACCTCGTCCATGAGCAATCGCGCGCCGGCGCGCAGTTCGAGGTTCGTGACGGTGATCAACGGTGCAGGGCCTTTCGTGGGGCGGTCGAGCGAGTGCTCCCGGGACGACGCCGCACACCGTGCTCGGCGTGCGGCGCTTCGTGGATCGCGCTGGATGGAGGCGCCCGGGACAGACAGAAACCCCGTGGCTGCGGGGTCCTGCACCAGTCTACTCGCGGTCGCAAATCCACTCGACGAGCGGGCGCGGCCGGCGCGCGGGGCACCCGCGACCCATGCAGCGTCGTCCCGTGAGGTGCCGGCGCGGTGCACGGGCCGTGTGACCCGCCGGATGAGCAGGAGCGGTCGGGCGAGCGAGGGTGGGCGGGTGCCGAGGGCCCACACCACCGGGCTCCACTAGACTGCGGACCATGACAGCACCCGCGCGCGACACCCGCACCGTGACCTCATTCGACCTGGCCAACATCGCCGTGTTCGCCGCGCTGACGTGCGTGCTCGCGCTCGCTCCCGCCATCCCCGTGGGTGCGCTCGGGGTGCCCATCACACTGCAGACCCTCGGGGTGTACCTGACCGGCATGATCCTCGGGAGCCGCCGCGGTTTCGCCGCCCTGGCGCTGTACGTGATCGTGGGTCTGCTCGGCGTCCCGGTGTTCGCCGGCTTCGTGGGCGGACCGGCCGTCCTGGGCGGGCCCAGCGTGGGCTATCTGCTCTCCTTCCCGTTCGCCGCCGCCCTCGTGGGTGCACTCGCCCACCGCAGCGTGCGCGCCGAACGCGTACGACGCCGCGCGGGCTCCACCTCCGCGGCCCCCGAACGCCGTGGCGGGCTGGTGATCACACTCTTCGGTGCGGCGCTCGCTGGCCTCGTGCTCTCCCACGTCATGGGCATCGTGGGCATGATGCTCACCGCGGGACTGTCCCTTCGGGCGGCACTGCTCACCGATCTCGCGTTCGTCCCCGGTGACCTGGCTAAGGCACTCGTGGCGGCCCTGATCGCGGTGGCCGTGCACCGTGCCTTCCCCCGGATGGCCGGGGCGGTCCTCTGAGTGCAGCCTGCACTACGACCGGGCTCCTCCGAGCCCCTGTACTGCGCGGACGTCACCGTCACGGCGGAGGGACCCGCGGGTCCCGTGACCGTCCTGGACCGGGTCACGTGTGAGTTCACCGCGCCGCGCACCGCGGTGGTCGGGCTCAACGGCTCCGGCAAGTCCACGCTGCTGCGGCTGTTCAACGGGCTCGTGACACCAACCTCGGGTGTGGTGCGCACGGGCAGGGTGGACCCCGTGGCCTTCCCCCGGGAAGCTCGCTCGCTCGTGGGGTTCGTGTTCACCGATCCGGCCTCCCAGATCCTGATGCCCACACCGCTCGAGGACATCGAACTGTCCCTGCGGCGTCGCGTCCCGGACCGGGTGCAACGCGCTGAGCAGGCCCTGTCTTGGCTGCGCCGCATGGGGCTTGAGCACCGCGCACACCACAGCGTGTTCGACCTCTCCGGCGGGGAACGCCAGCTCGTGGCGCTGGCCGCCGTGCTCGCCGTGGAACCCCGGGTGCTCATCCTGGACGAACCCACCACGCTGCTGGACCTGCGCAATCGCCTCAAGCTGCGAGAGCTGCTGGACGGATTACCCCAGCAGCAACTTGTGAGCACTCACGACCTCGACCTCGCCGAGAGCGCCGAGCACGTGGTCGTGGTCCACGAGGCACGGATCCTCGATCAGGGTCCGCCCGAGCTCGTGCTCCCCCGGTACCGCGCGTGGTGCGCGCACGGTTTCCCCGGGGAGACTGCGTGAGGAGGTCGCGCGCCGACGACCTGCTGGGCACGTACGTCCCCGGGACCTCGATCCTGCATCGCAGTCCCCTGTGGCTCAAGACCGTGGTGCTGCTCGGCGCGTGCGTGGCGATCATGGCCGTGCGCGCGTGGCCGGTGTCCCTCGCGGCATTCGCGCTCAGCGCGGTGGTGTCCGCGGTCTGTGGTTTGGGGTTACGGCGGTGGGCCCGCTCCCTGCGCCCACTCCTGCTCCTCGTGGGCGTGCTGAGTCTCTACCACCTCGTGGCCAACGGTCCGGCCCGCGCGGCGGACGTCGTGCTCTCCCTGCTGGCCGTCGTGGGGATCACCCGGTTGCTCATCACCACCACACCGCTGCCCCGACTCATCGACGGCCTGGTCACCCTGTGCGCACCGCTGCGCCGGCTGGGTGTGGACCCCGAGCGGGTGGGGCTCGCGGTCTCACTCATGATCCGTTCGGTGCCCTGGTTGTTCGGCGTGCTCTCCGGGCTGCGCGACGCCGCCGCGGCACGCACCGTGCGCCCATCCCCCGTGCAGCTCGTGACACCGGCCGTGATCGCGACCGTGGACTACGCGCACCGCACCGGGGAGGCGCTCGCCGCGCGCGGACTCGAGTGAGCCCCCGCGCACGCGACGCGGAGGCCGTCCGACGCGCCACGACGCGGCGCCACGGCCCCGTACCATGCGGTTGCCCCGGTGGGGCCCTATGCTTCCCCCATGAGTTTCCATGACAACTCCCAGCTCAACGGCGGCCGCGTGGGTTCGGGCGGCGGTGGCCGCGGGATCGCCGTGGGAGGCGGGCTGGGCGGCGCCGTCCTGCTGCTGCTCGCGGGACTGTTCTTCGGCCAGGACGGCATCGATGCGCTCACTGGCGGAAATCAGGACGACACCCAGAGCACGCAACAGGTGGACTCCGGGCTCGCGGACCGCTGCCGAACGGGCGAGGACGCCAACCGGGACACCGAGTGCCGCATGGTGGCCACGGTCCAGTCCCTGGACCAGTTCTGGGGAGGGTACTTCCCCGAGGCCACCGGCAAGAAGTACACGCTGCCGCAGGTGGAACTGTTCCGCGGGACCGATTCCACGTCCTGCGGCCAGGCGTCCTCCGCGACCGGCCCGTTCTACTGCCCGCCGGATTCCACGGTCTACCTGGACACCGGCTTCTTCGACCAGATGCGCAGCCAGTTCGGCGCGGACGCCGACGCCCTGGCCCAGGAGTACGTCATGGCGCACGAGGTGGGGCACCACGTGCAGAACCTGCAGGGCACCCTGGGCCGGGCGCAGCAGGACCCGCACGGCGCGACGTCGGCCGCCGTGCGCACCGAGCTGCAGGCCGACTGCTATGCGGGGATGTGGGCGCATCACGCGACCGAGCCCGGCGGGGCCGTCCAATTGGAACCGATCACGCGCACGCAGCTCGCCGATGCGATCGAGGCGGCCGGGGCGATCGGCGACGACCGGATCCAGGAGACCACCCAGGGTCGCGCGAACCCGGAGTCCTTCACCCACGGCACCTCGGCGCAGCGCCAGGCGTGGTTCCTCACCGGCTACCAGACCGGAGACATCCGCGCGTGCAACACGTTCACCGCCTCGGACCTGAACCGTCCTGCGGCCCTGAAGTAACCGTTCACACAACGTCATCCGGTGCGGCACGTCCCGGACGAGCCGCACCGGGGCAACACAGGTAGCCGGCGCCCCGGCGTCGGGTCCGGGCCCACTTCGTCGCGTACCTCGGCCCGCGCGGTCAGGGACACCGGGGCCCGTCCCAGTTGCCGGCCGCCGTGGTTCGAGACCCGGTGCTCAGGTCCGCGTGCTCGGTCCCGTGCAGGACGCGCGGGAGCAGTTCCACGGATTCGAAGGCCTCACGGCTGCGCCGGCGGGTCAGTTCCTGCCCCGCGGCGCCGTCCACGTAGTCGAATGCGGGTTTCGGGGTACGACGCCGCGCGATCCGCCGCAGCGCCTCGATGTCCGAGGCCTGGGAGACCGCGCCGCCCGGCGATCCGGGTTGAAGGAGCCGAGGCGCATGAGGGGTTTCAATTCGGACAGCTGGGGTAGTTGGCGTTGCAGGGAGTATCTCCCGATCCGGACGTGGGCCGCGGGCCCGACATGGGCATCGGATCCGAACGTAGCACCGCCCACGCCATGGAACCCTCGGATGGGGGACGAGCACATGGCTGCCCGGGGCTCTGCGCATCCGAGTCATGCGGGAGGGGTCCGGGTACGCGTGAGGGCGCGGGGTGGTTCACCCCGCGCCCTCACGACACGCATCGACTCAGATGTTGAAGCCCAGGGCCCGCATCTGATCGCGTCCGTCCTCCGTGATCCGCTCGGGACCCCACGGGGGCATCCAGATCCAGTTCACGTGCCACTCGTCCACGGTGGGGGCCAGGTTCTGAGCGACCTGTTCCTCGATCACGTCCTGCAGCGGGCACGCGGCCGTGGTGAGCGTCATGTCCAGACGCAGGGAATCGTCATCCTGGTAGGCCAGCCCGTAGAGCAGCCCCAGGTCCACGATGTTGACACCCAGCTCGGGGTCGATCACGTTCTTCAACAGATCCGTGATCTCGGCAAGCGACGCCTGGCCATTGGGCCCGGGGGTCTCCGCCGTGACGGTCTCGGTGGAATCGCTCATCGCGACCTCCTCTGAAGTGGTGTGCGGGGACTTACTTGGCGGGGGCCCGCACGTAGCGGTCGTAGCCCTCGTTCTCGAGCTGGTCGGCGAGCTCGGGACCACCCTGGTCCACCACGCGCCCGTCCGAGAACACGTGCACGAACTGCGGCTTGATGTAGCGCAGGATCCGCGTGTAGTGGGTGATGAGCATGATGCCCGTGTTGTCCTCCTGCAGGGCGCGGTTGACACCCTCGGAGACGATCTTCAGGGCGTCCACGTCCAGACCGGAGTCGGTCTCGTCCAGCAGCGCGATCTTGGGCTTGAGGATCTCGAGTTGCAGGATCTCGTGACGCTTCTTCTCGCCACCGGAGAAGCCCTCGTTCACGTTGCGCTGCAACATGTCGCTGTCGATCTTCAGCTTGTCCATGGCGGTGCGCACGTCCTTGGTCCACGTGCGCAGGGACGGGGCCTCGCCCTCGATCGCCGTCTTGGCCGAACGCAGGAAGTTGGAGGTGGTCACACCCGGGATCTCCACGGGGTACTGCATGGCCAGGAAGAGCCCGGCGCGGGCGCGCTCGTCCACGGACATCTCCAGCACGTCCTGACCGTCCAGGGTCACGGAACCGGAGTCCACCTGGTACTTGGGGTGACCGGCGATCGTGGAGGCGAGCGTGGACTTCCCGGAACCGTTGGGGCCCATGATCGCGTGCACCTCACCGGAATTAATGGTCAGGTTCACGCCCTTGAGGATGGGCTTGGTGGTCTCGTCGTCCAGGATGACGGACGCGTGGAGGTCCTTGATCTCCAGAGTTGACATGAAGCAATTCTCCTAGTGTTCGTGCGCACCCGATCGGTTCGCGAGCCGGATGCGGGAAGGTCGTGGATGGGAACTGCCGCGGCGCGTGGGCCGGGCGCTCAGTTCTCGGTGCGGGCCAGCTCGTCCTCGAGGGACGCGCGCAGCTGTTCCTCGAGGGACTCGACGCCCACCTGTTGGATGATCTCGAACAGGAACCCGCGCACCACGAGGCGCCGCGCGTCCTGCTCGGGGATCCCGCGGGACATCAGGTAGTACAGGTGCTCGTCGTCCAGCTGACCCGTGGTCGAGGCGTGACCGGCGCCGGCGATCAGGCCGGTCTCGATCTCGAGGTTCGGCACGGAGTCCATGCGGGGGCCGTCGTTGAGGATCAGGTTGCGGTTGAGCTCGTAGGTGTCCGTGCCCTCCGCTTCCGCGCGGATCAGCACGTCGCCGATCCACACGCCGTGGGCGTTCTCGCCCTGCAGCGCGGACTTGTAGGTCACGCGGGAACGGCACCGGGGCACGGAGTGGTCCACGAACAACCGGGATTCCAGGTGCTGACCGTCGTCCACGAACGTGAGACCGTACATCTCCACGTCACCACCGGGAGCGGTGAAGCGGGTGGACGGGGTGACCCGCACGAGGTCCCCACCGAGGCTCACGAGCACGTGCTTGAAGGTCGCGTCGCGGCCCAGGCTCGCTTGCTGCGAAGAGGCGTGCACGGAGTCGTCGTCCCATTCCTGGAGCGAGACGACCGTGAGGTTGGCACCGTCCGCGATCGAGAACTCCACGTTCTGGGACAGCACGGCGGAGCCCACGTGGCGCAGCACCACGAGCGCGCGGGAGTTCGTCCCGGCCTCGATCACGATGTGCTGGGCTGCGGGCTCGGCCGACTCACCCGTGATCGTGACGATGACCGGCTCGGTGACCTGCGCGTCGCGCGGGACGCTGAGCACGGTGGCCTCGCGGAAGTTGGACCACGCGTTGGCGGAGACCCGGTCCTCGGGGATGCCCACCGAGCCGATGCGGGAGTCCTCGCGGGAGACCGTGGTGAGCTCCACGCCATCGCCGCCGGAGACCGACACGGCCGGGGCGGGCCCGTCCAGGGCGGAGTCGTCGAGTCCGCGCAGGCGCTTGATCGGGGTGAATCGCCAGTCCTCGAGCTTGGTGCTCAGCGGCGGGAAGTCCGCGACGTCGTAGGAGGTGAAACGACCCGCGCGCGAGGAATCCGGGACACCGGAGATGTCACCGTGCTCCGTGTGCCTGATCTCGGGCTCACCGGCCTGGTTACGACCCTCCTGGAGGGTCTCGCCCTCCTGGCTCATCCCGGGAATCGCCACGCGGTCCTCACCGGTGGGGACCCCGTTCACCTGTTCGGTGGTGTCCTGGGCGGTCTGATCAGTGGTGGACATATCAGCCAACGGATCCTTCCATTTGCAGTTCGATGAGACGGTTCAGCTCGAGCGCGTACTCCATGGGCAGCTCGCGGGCGATCGGCTCCACGAAGCCGCGCACGATCATGGCCATGGCCTCGTCCTCGGGCAGACCGCGCTGCATGAGGTAGAACAGCTGCTCCTCGGAGACCCGGGAGACCGTGGCCTCGTGACCCATGGTGACGTCGTCCTCGCGGATGTCCACGTACGGGTAGGTGTCCGAGCGGGAGATCGTGTCCACGAGCAGGGCGTCGCACACCACGTTGGACTTGGAGTGCTTGGCGCCCTCGCGCACCTGCACCAGACCGCGATACGCGGAACGACCGCCGTTACGGGCCACGGACTTGGACACGATCGACGAGGACGTGTTCGGGGCGATGTGCACCATTTTGGAGCCGGTGTCCTGATGCTGGCCCTCACCCGCGAACGCGATCGACAGCGTCTCACCGCGGGCGTGCTCACCGGTCATGTAGACCGCGGGGTACTTCTGGGTGACCTTGGAGCCGATGTTGCCGTCCACCCATTCCATGGTGGCACCCTCGTGGGCGATCGCGCGCTTGGTCACCAGGTTGTACACGTTGTTCGACCAGTTCTGGATGGTCGTGTAGCGCACCCGGGCGTTCTTCTTGCAGATGATCTCCACCACGGCGGAGTGCAACGAGTCCGTCTTGTAGATCGGCGCGGTGCAACCCTCGATGTAGTGGACGTAGGAGTCCTCGTCCGCGATGATCAGCGTGCGCTCGAACTGGCCCATGTTCTCCGTGTTGATGCGGAAGTAGGCCTGCAGCGGGATATCCACGTGCACGCCCTTGGGCACGTACACGAACGACCCGCCGGACCACACGGCCGTGTTCAGTGCGGCGAACTTGTTGTCGCCCACCGGGATCACGGTGCCGAAGTACTCCTCGAAGAACTCGGGGTGCTCCTTCAGCGCGGTGTCCGTGTCCATGAAGATCACGCCCTGGCGCTCCAGGTCCTCGCGGATCTGGTGGTACACGACCTCGGACTCGTACTGCGCGGCCACACCGGCCACCAGACGGTTGCGCTCCGCCTCGGGGATGCCGAGCCTTTCGTACGTGTTGCGGATGTCATCGGGCAGCTCCTCCCAGGAGCCGGCCTGCTGCTCGGTGGAGCGCACGAAGTACTTGATGTTGTCGAAGTCGATCCCGGACAGGTCCGCACCCCACGTGGGCATGGGCTTGCGGTCGAAGAACTTCAGACCCTTGAGCCGCAGCTGGGTCATCCAGTCCGGTTCGCTCTTCTTGGCCGAGATGTCCCGGACCACTTCTTCGTTGACGCCGCGGCGCGCGGAGGCACCGGCGTCGTTCTTGTCGGCCCAGCCGTACTGGTACTGACCGATCCCCTCGAGCTCCGGGTTCATCTCCAGGATCTCGGAAATCGTGGTGTCACCTGACGTGTTGCCCGCGGTCTCCGCGGGCACAATGCGCTCGGTCATGACAACCCTCCCTGTCGTGCGGTTGTGTGGTTGGTGGAATTCGAGTGACCCGCAGTGCGCAGTTGCAGCGGGACGTGTGTGGTGCAGACGTGGGCGCCGGCCGCCATGGTGGACAGCCTGCGGACGTCCACGTCCAACAGTTCGGAGATCAGTGCAGTTTCCTGTTCGCAGAACTCGGGGTACTCGCTCGCGATGTCCTGGATGGGGCAGTGGCCCTGGCACAGTTGCGCCGAGCGCAGCGTAACGCCCTTGGGTCCCCGCGGGGTCACGGTGGTGTGCGAGGCCACGAAGCCGTCGCGGCTCATGGCCGCGGTCAGGGCGTTGAGGCGATCGTCGACGTCGGGCCCGGCCGCCTCGACCTGCGGGCGGTAGCGTTCGCGCATGCGCTCGATCTGCTCGGCGACAAATGCTTGCACGAGCTTCTCACCGCCCACGCGCTGCATGGTCTCCAGCGCACGGTGTGCGAGTCCGAGGTAGTCGTGGCCGAGCTGTTCGTGGCCTCCGGGGGCGACGACGTAGCGCCGGGCCGGGCGCCCCGCGCCCGATTGCGCGCTGCGCAGGGCGGAGACCTCGATGAACTGTTCGGCCTCGAGCGCGTCCAGATGGCGCCGGACGGCGGCGGGGGTCAACCCCAGGTCCTTGGCGATCTGGGCGGCGGAGATGGGACCGTGGGCGAGCACCAACGAGAGCACCCGGGAACGGGTGGTGTCATCCTGGTCCGTGCGGACCGCACCGCGGTCCGTGGCAGGTGAACTCATGCTCGGTGCAACATCCTTCGAGTGATGACGGTTGGCTCGGGGCGCGGCTTCCGCGTCGATCCCACCGGGTGAGCGCCATGCAGCGTAAAAACCCTCGTGGTGGGACACGCAATACATAACGAGGGTATGTCCTAATCCATTCCCGGCCAAACGGCTCCGATAGGGGAACCGGGGCCCAAGACCCTTCGGCGAACCCTCCAGCCAGTACCGGGACGGACGTTCTAGACTGTCCGGGTGCAGATCCACCCCGACCCCGCTCCCACGTCCCCGGCGACCGCGACCGACACCGGTCCCGCCCTGCACATCGAGAACCTCGTGAAGACCTTCGAGGGCCGGGGTGAGCCCGTCCGGGCCGTGCGCGGGCTGAGCCTGGCCGCGGAGCACGGGAAAATCACCGCCCTGCTCGGGGCCAACGGGGCCGGCAAGACCACCACACTGCAGTGCGCCCAGGGGCTGCAGCGCCCCACCTCCGGCAGCGTCCGGTTGCTCGGGGAGGACCCGTGGCACGCCTCCCCCGCATTGCGGGCGCGCGTGGGCGTGATGCTCCAGGACGGGGGTCTACCGCCGTCAGTGCGCCCCGGGGAACTGTTGCGCCACGTCAGCCGGCTCTACGCGGACCCCGTGCCCGTGGCCGAACTCGTGGAGCTGCTGGGCATCGAATCGTTCCTGACCACGGGGATCCGGCGCCTGTCCGGCGGGCAGAAGCAACGCGTGGCCCTGGCCGCGGCCCTCGTGGGCCGCCCGGACGTGCTGTTCCTGGACGAACCTTCGGCGGGGTTGGACCCCCGCTCGCGCCACATCGTCTTCGACCTGATCCGGCGCCTGCGGGACAGCGGGGTGTGCATCATCCTGACCACGCACCTCATGGACGACGCCGCTCGCCTGGCCGACTACGTCTACATCGTGGACCGGGGCACGATCGCCGCGCAGGGAACCGTTGCCGAACTGGTCAGCGCCGAACGCCACGCACCGCTCGTGATGAGCATCACGCTCGCCAAGGAGCACGCCGGCCTGCTGCGCGCGGACCCGCCGTGGCGCACCCCGCGGTTCGACGACGTCGAATGGAGCGTCCAGGACCGCACCGTGACGCTGACGGGCCCGCTGGACGCACCACGGATCCGCGAACTGACCGCGTGGGCCACACAGAACGACACCTTGCCGGAGGCGCTGAGCGTGCAACCCCGATCCCTTGAGGACGTCTTCCTGGAAGTCTCCGGGGGGAATGCCTCGTGAGCACCTCGACCCACGAGTCCTCGGCGACCGCAGCGCCGTCGTCCCCCGCCGGGGCCGCGTCCCTGCCCCGGCGCGTGCTCGCTCAGGCGCGCTTCGAGACCATGACCATGATCCGCAACGGCGAACAGTTGCTGCTCCTGCTGATCCTGCCCGTCATGGCACTCGTGGCCCTGACCGTGACCGACCTGTTGGACCGCTACCGCGTGGGGGACGCATCCCGCGTGGACGTGGCCGTGCCCGGGATCCTGGTGCTGTGCGTGATCTCGAGCGCGTTCTCCGGACAGGGGATCCAGACCGGTTTCGACCGTCGCTACGGGGTGCTGCGCTACCTCTCGACCACTCCCCTGGGTCGCGCCGGGCTGATCGCGGGCAAGCTACTGGCCATCCTGGCCGTGCTCGCGGTGCAGTACGCGGTGATTGCGGCCGTGGCCGTGCCCCTGGGCTGGCGGCCGTCCTGGGAGGCCGTGCTGGGGTCCGTTTTCCTCCTGATCCTCGTGGCACTCGCATTCACCGGGCTCGGCATGCTGATTGCGGGGACCCTGCGCGCCGAGGCGACCCTGGCCGTGCTCAACGTCGTATGGGTCGCGCTCGCGGCCGCCGGCGGCGTCCTCTTCCCGGTGAGCGTGCTGCCCGGGTGGCTCTCGTGGCTCGTGGCGTGGCTGCCGTCCTCCGCGGCCGGTGAGGCGCTGCGGGAATGCTTCCTGACGGGTAGTGTCTCCCCCGTGCCGCTGCTCGTGCTCGCCGCGTGGGCCGTGCTCAGCTGGGCGGCCACGGTCGCCTGGTTCAAGTGGGTGTGAGCTCACCCGCGTGAGCCCGCTGCACCCAGGGGTTTCCCACGCTGTTCTCGCTACACTGGAGGGGTCCCATCCCCTCTGCCCTTGGATGCTCCGTCATGTCTGATGTCGCCCGCCGCACCGCCACCGATTCGTTCTGGTGGCCCGCCACCGTGACCCCGTGGGTGCGGGGACTCGCGGTCGCATCCCTGCTGACCAACTCGCTGTTAATCCTCACGGGCGGGCTCGTGCGCCTGACGGGTTCCGGGTTGGGCTGCCCCACGTGGCCGCGCTGCACCGCCGACTCGTGGACCAGCACCCAGGAGATGGGCGTGCACGGGCTGATCGAGTTCGGCAACCGCCTGCTGACGTTCGTGCTCACCGTGGTCGCGGTGCTCACGTTCCTCTCGGTGCTCAAACTGCGTCACGAGCACCCCAAGCTCTTCCGCCTGGCGCTGTTCCTGCTGATCGGCATTCCCCTGCAGGCCGCGATCGGCGGCATCACCGTCCACGCGGACCTTCACCCGCTCGTGGTGGGGGTGCACTACCTGATCTCGGCCATCATGATCAGCCTGGCCACTCTGCTCGTGCTCAACACCCGCCGGGACGGGCTGTCGGTGGTCGCATACGAGCAGCGACCGGGGCAGTTGCACGGCTCCCGCTCCGCCGCACGCGTGCTGGGGGCGCTGACCGGTGTGCTCACCGCCGTGATCCTCTATCTCGGGACGCTCGTCACGGGCACGGGCCCCCACGCCGGGGACGAGGACAGTGCGCGGCTCGCGTTCGACTCCGTGATGATCGCCCGGGCGCACGCCATCCCCGTCTACCTCCTGACGTTCACGGTGATCGCGGGCATCGCCCTCACCGTCGTGAAGTCCCTGCCGCGGATCCTGCGCAACGCGTACCTCATCATGGCGGTCGTCATCGTGGCCCAGGCGCTGCTGGGGTACTACCAGTACTTCAACGGGGTCCCGGTTCCCGCCGTGGCCCTGCACATGGTGCTCTCGGCCGTGCTGATCTGGGCGGCCACGCGGGTGGTCTCGTTCAGCGTCTACCTCGCACAGGACACCCACGAGTACGCGGCACCCATCGACGAGCCCGCCGACGACGCCGCTCGCGCCACACCCGCGCACACTGTGCGCTGATCGCGAGGCACCGAGCTTATTCTGCGACGAAGGTCGCCGAGGGTGCGAACGAGCGCAGCCGCTCCACGGCGTCCGAGAGCAGCCGCTTGCTGTGGGACGGGATGGGCAGCAGGGGACGGCGGGGAGCGCTCGTTCGCACGCCGCACACCTCCGCCAACGCGTAGAGCACCGACAGGGGCCGTTCCTGACTCATGAGGTGCATGAGGGGATGCAGCGCGGCGCTCCAGGCGGCGGCGTCGTCCGCGCGGCCCTCCGCGACGGCGCGGTGGAAGGCCACGAACTCGGGCGCGAACAACGCCGCCATGCCGCTGTGCCACGCCGCGCTCGGGTACTCGTCCACGATGAGTTGATCGCGGCTCACACCGTGTACGGTGCCCGGTTCGGCCTGCTGCGCGAAGAGCAGCTGGCGGGAGTGGAAGAGCCGACCGGACGCCGCGGTGTCCTTGAACGCGACCACGTTGTCCAGCCACGACAGCTCCGAGGCCAGTTCCACGGGGTACGTGAACCCGGTGGTGGTCGGGTTGTTGTACAGGCACAACGGCAGGGACATAGCGGAGGCGACCGTTTCCACCTGGTCCGCGATCTCCTGGGATACCAGCGGGATGTAACTCACGGGGCTCAACACCAGGCCGTCGGCACCGTTGTTCTCGGCGGAGTACGCGAACTGCATGACCTCCCGCGTGGTGATAGCGGAGATCCCCACGCCCACGGGCGTCCCCGAGCCCGACGCCGCGTCCACGGCCGTGCGGACCACCTGCGCCCGTTCCTGGGGGTCCAGGTAGGCGAACAGACCGGAGGTCCCGAGTACCACGATCCCGGACACCCCGCTGCGCGCGAGCTGCGCGACACTGCGTTCGAGGGAATCCAGGTCCAGCCCGCCACCGGGGAGCAAGGGGGTCACGGGGTAGGCGATCACACCGGAGAAGGTCATCGAGAACATGGACCCATTTTAGGTGACCCTAACCAGCTTTCCAGGACACCCAGCCCGTGCGTGACGTCGAGAACGAAGGGCGGACGGCGTCGTCGTCCGTGGTAACGCCCGGACGGGATCCCGCACGCTGGAGCGGGCCGGGCGAGACGCAAGCCCGAAGGGCTCCGACGGGAACGGCCCGGGTCAGAAAATGGGCCCGCCCAAGAACGGGTCCAGGGCCACGCCCACGAACACGAAGGTGATGTAGGCGATCGAGCCGTGGAACACGTACATGGCCTGCTTGAGCGTGGGCTTGCCGACGCGGGCCAGTCCGTAGAGCTTGTGGCAGTGGTACGTGAACCAGCCGCCGGAGATCAGGGCGATCACACCGTAGACCCACCCGGCGTCACCCACGGGGATCAACAGCAGCGAGCAGATCACGGTGGCCCACGCGTAGAGCACCACCTGAGCGCCCACGGTGCGCGCGGTGTCCACCGCACCGAGCATGGGCACGCCGGCGCGGGAGTAGTCCTCCGCGTACTTCATGGACAGCGGCCAGTAGTGCGGCGGGGTCCACAGGAAGATGAACGCGAAGAGCACGAATGCGGGCCACTCAAGGGTCCCGCGCACCGCGGCCCAGCCGATCAATACGGGCATGCACCCGGCGATCCCGCCCCACACGATGTTCTGCGCGGTGCGGCGCTTGAGCACGATCGAGTAGAACACCGCGTACAGGGCGATGGCCACCACGCCGAGCACACCGCACAAGACGCTGACCCCCAGGGTCAGCCACGCGACGGACACGACCGAGAGCACCCACGCGAAGATCAGGGCCTCACGCTCCCCCACCTCACCGGTCACGAGTGGGCGCTTGGCGGTGCGCCGCATGAGCCGGTCCTCGTTGCGGTCGATGTAACAGTTGAACGCACCCGCCGCACCGGCCGCGAGCGCGCCGCCGATAAGGGTGTTGAGCACGAGCAAGAAGTCGGGGACGCCCTGCTGGGCGAAGAACATGGTGGGCACGGTGGCCACGAGGAGCAGTTCGATGATCCGGGGCTTCGTGAGCGCCACGTACGCTTTGAGCTTACGACCCAAGGTCATCCGGCCCTGATACCCCACGGGCTCCACGGTCCCGAGGCGGGTCCCGGTCACTCCGTGTCCGTGCGGCGCGTGGGATCCGTGGGATTCCGGGTGCGTCGCGGTGTCAAGGTGATTCACGGAATCAATGCTCCAAAGAACGTGGGTGGCCCGGCCGTGCGCCGGGAGTGCCTGGGGCGGGCGCGCCGCACGCGCACCGATACCCGGTCATCAGTATAGCCGCCGGTCCCGGCCCACGCCGGGGTGATGTCCGGCACGCGCTTGTGCCCGTGGCGCGGGCCGCGGTCGTCCCTGCCACGCGGCGTCCCACCGGACTAAGGTTGATCCCGGAACATGCGTTCCGGGCCGATCGTCGCGGCCGAGTCCGCGGCGGAGTGTTCCGGATCGTGACCGCACAACCCGTCTAGGAAAGGGGCGCGTCACCGTGCCGAACCTCGATCAACCGTTGAGCTGGACCGAGAAGGACGCCCGTGCGGTGGACACCGCGCGTGTGCTCGCCGCGGACGCCGTGCAGAAGGTGGGCAACGGCCACCCCGGCACCGCCATGTCCCTGGCCCCGGTCGCGTACCTGTTGTTCCAGAAGATCATGCGGCACGACCCCTCCGACGACCGCTGGACCGGGCGTGACCGGTTCATCCTCTCCCCCGGTCACACGTCCCTGACCCTGTACCTGCAGCTGTACTTCTCCGGCTACGGCCTGGAGATGGAGGATCTCGAGTCCCTGCGCACGTGGGGTTCCAAGGTCCCGGGTCACCCCGAGTACCGCCACACCACGGGTGTCGAGATCACCACGGGTCCGCTGGGCCAGGGGCTCGCGTCCTCCGTGGGTTTCGCGTACGCGCAGCGTTACACGCGCGGTCTGTTCGACGCCGACGCCGCTCAGGGCACCTCCCCGTTCGACCACACCGTGTTCGTGATCGCCTCCGACGGTGACCTGCAGGAGGGCATCACCTCCGAGGCGTCGTCGCTGGCGGGCACCCAGGAGCTCGGCAACCTCGTGGTGATCTACGACGACAACAAGATCTCCATCGAGGACGACACCAACGTGGCGTTCAACGAGGACGTCCTCAAGCGCTACGAGGCCTACGGCTGGGACACCACGCGCGTGGACTGGCGCAACGGCGGCGAGTACCAGGAGGACGTGCAGGGGCTGTACGACGCCATCGTCGCGGCCACCAAGGTCACGGACAAGCCCTCGATCATCGCCCTGAACACCATCATCGGCTGGCCCGCCCCCACCAAGCAGAACACCGGTGGCGTGCACGGTTCCGCGCTGGGCGAGGACGAGGTCGCCGCGACCAAGAAGATCCTGGGCTTCGACCCGGAGAAGTCCTTCCAGATCGAGCCCGAGATCTTCGAGCACGTGCGCGCGGTCGGCGAACGCGGCAAGCAGGAGCGCGCGCAGTGGGAGAAGTCCTTCGCCGAATGGCGTGAGGCCCACCCGGACAAGGCCGCGCTGTACGACCGGATCAAGAACGAGGAACTGCCCGAGAACTACGAGGACGCGTTCCCCACGTTCCCGGCGGGCAAGGCCGTGGCCTCCCGCAAGGCCTCCGGTCAGGTCATCAACGCCATCGCGGACACCTTCCCCGAGCTGTGGGGCGGTTCGGCGGACCTCGCGGGGTCGAACAACACCACGATCGACGACGCCAAGTCCTTCATCCCCGAGGCCCGCTCCACGGCCCAGTGGTCCGGTTCCCCGTACGGCCGGGTGCTGCACTTCGGCATCCGTGAGCATGCTGCCGCAGCGATCGTCAATGGCATCGTGATGAGCAGCCAGACGCGCGCCTACTCCGGCACGTTCCTGATCTTCTCGGACTACCAGCGTCCCGCCGTGCGCCTGGGTGCGCTCATGCGCGTGCCCTCGATCTACGTGTGGACGCACGACTCGATCGGCCTGGGTGAGGACGGTCCCACGCACCAGCCCGTGGAGCAGCTCTCCGCGCTGCGCGCGATCCCGGGGCTCGACGTCGTGCGCCCCGCGGACGCCAACGAGACCTCCGTGGCGTGGCGAACCATCCTCGAGCACCACGAGCACCCGGCCGGGATCGCCCTCACACGCCAGGATCTGCCCACGTTCGCGCGGGAGGACCTTCACCCGGATCACGACGGCGAGAAGTTCGCCTCCGCCGAAGGCGTGGCCCGCGGCGGGTACGTCCTCGCGGACACCGAGGGCGCCCCGGACGTAGTGCTCATCGGCACCGGTTCCGAGGTCCAGCTCGCCGTCGAGGCCCGTGAACAGCTCAAGGCCAAGGGCGTGGCCGCCCGCGTGGTGTCCATGCCGTGCCGCGAGTGGTTCGACGCCCAGGACGAGGACTACCGCAACTCCGTGATCCCGTCCGACGTCAAGGCCCGCGTGAGCGTGGAGGCCGGGATCCGGATGTCCTGGAACGACCTGCTGGGCGATGCCGGACGCGCCGTGTCCCTCGAGCACTTCGGCGAGTCCGCCGACTACCAGACCCTGTACCGCGAGTTCGGCATCACCGCCGAAGCCGTGGCCCAGGCCGCCGAGGAGTCCATCGCCGCCGCTCGCTGAACCCCGTCCCACGTCGCAGGCGGCCCGCTCGGGCCGCCTGCGACGCCCCAGAACCCTTCGACGTGAAGTGAGGACATCATGACGACTCCCACCCAGAAACTCTCCGACGCCGGCGTCTCCATCTGGCTCGACGACCTCTCCCGCCAGCGCCTGACGAGCGGGAACCTCCAGGAACTGATCGACACCAAGAACGTGGTGGGCGTGACCACCAACCCCACGATCTTCGCCGCGGCGCTCGCGGACGGTGAGTCCTACCGCGAACAGGTCGCGGAGCTCGCCAAGGCCGGCGCCTCCGTGGACGACGCCGTGTTCCGGATCACCACCGACGACGTGCGCGATGCGTGCGACCTGTTCACCCCCATCGCCCAGGCCACCCAGGGCGTGGACGGCCGCGTGTCCATCGAGGTGGACCCTCGACTGGCCCAGGACGCCGACGCCACGTCCGCAATGGCCCAGAAGCTCTCGCAGACCATCGACCGGCCCAACGCGCTGATCAAGATCCCCGCCACCGAGAAGGGCCTGCCCTCGATCGCGGCCACGATCGCGGAGGGCATCTCAGTGAACGTGACCCTGATCTTTTCGCTGGACCGCTACCGCGGGGTCATCAACGCGTACATGCAGGGCCTCGAGGAAGCGCTCGAGAACGGCAAGGACCTCTCCACGATCCACTCCGTCGCGTCCTTCTTCGTCTCCCGCGTGGACACCGAGATCGACAAGCGTCTGGACGCCGTGGGCACGGACGAGGCCAAGGCCCTGAAGGGTAAGGCGGGTCTCGCCAACGCGCGCCTGGCCTACCAGGTCTACGAGGAGCAGCTCGAGACCGAGCGTTGGAAGCGCCTGGCCGCGGCCGGCGCCAACCCGCAGCGTCCCCTGTGGGCGTCCACGGGTGTCAAGGACCCGTCGCTGCCGGACACGCTGTACGTGAGCGAACTCGTGGCCCCGAATACCGTGAACACCATGCCGGAGAAGACCCTGGACGCGACCTACGACCACGCCGAGATCACCGGTGACACCGTGACGGGGACCTACCAACAGGCCACGGACGTGCTCAATGCCGTGGCCGAGCAGGGGATTTCCTACGAGGAGGTCGTGGACCAGCTCGAGACCGAGGGGCTGAAGAAGTTCGACAAGTCCTGGGACGAGCTGCTCGCCACGGTGCGCACTGCCCTCGACGAGGCCCGCTGAGCCGAACCCAGCCACTGCGTTGCGGCTGCGATCCCGCGCCGGGCACCCGCCCGGTGAGCAGAGGGTCGAAGCCGCGCCGCGGCGTCGTTGTCCGAAAACCACGTTCCGAGGAGGCTCCCCGTGAGCTCATTGTCATTGCAGGCGGCCGGCGCCGCGCGTGAGGCGATCGACACACACGTCCCGCGTCTGGTCGCCGAGAACTTCGCGTCCAAACTCTTCGACCAGGACCCCGCGCTGTGGGGCTCCGCCGCGCAGGAGGAAGCCGCGATACGGCTCGGGTGGACCGACGCCGTGCGCGTTTCGCGCCCCCTAGTGCCCGAGATCGAACAATTGCGCCACGACTTCGCCCGGGAGGGCGTGACCCGTTTCGTGCTCGCGGGCATGGGCGGCTCGTCGCTGGCCCCCGAGGTGATCACCCGCAGCGCGGGGGTGGACCTGTTCGTGCTGGACTCCACCGACCCGGAGATGGTCACCAAGGCACTCGAGGACCTCGAGCACACCGCGCTCGTGGTCTCCTCCAAGTCCGGGTCCACGGTCGAGACGGACTCCGCCCGGCGCGTGTTCGTGAACGCGTTCGAGCGCGCGGGCATCGATGCACCGTCGCGCGTGGTGGTCGTGACGGATCCGGGCTCCCCCATGGACTCCGCGTCCCGTGAGGCCGGCTACCGCAAGGTCTTCACCGCGGACCCGAACGTGGGCGGTCGCTTCTCGGCGCTCACCGCGTTCGGCCTCGTGCCGTCCGGGCTCGCCGGCGTGGACGTCGCGGCGCTGCTCGACGACGCCGAAGAGGCCACCGAGATGCTGCGCGAGGACGACGAGAACAACATCGGTCTGCAGCTCGGCGCCGCCCTGGGCGGGACGTCCCCGCTGCGCGACAAGATCGTGCTCGTGAACCAGGGCGCACCGTTCGTGGGCTTCGCGGACTGGGCCGAGCAGCTGATCGCCGAGTCCACGGGCAAGTCCGGAACCGGTGTGCTGCCCGTGGTCGTGAACGACGCCGCTCCCGAAGTGACGTCGGGCGCCCCCGACGTCATGGTGGTCTCGCTCGTGGACGACGAGGCCGTCACGGAGGAGCAGGGCGAGGGCGTGCGCGTGGCCGGTTCGCTGGCCGGGCTCATGATGGCGTTCGAGGTCGCGATCGCTGTGGTGGGACAGTTGCTGCGCATCGACCCGTTCAACCAGCCGGACGTGGAATCCGCCAAGGCGGCCACTCGCGAGCTGCTGGCCGCCAAGCCCGAGCCCTCCCCCGCCGCCGCCACGGACGGCGCGATCGAGATCCGTGGCAGTGAACAGCTGCTCGACGGCGCCACGACCGTGCCCGAGGCGCTCGCCGCACTGCTCGCCCAGCTGCCCGAGAACGGCTACGTGAGCGTGCAGGCGTACTTCGACCGTCTCGAGTGGGCGCAGCTCGAGTCGATCCGCGATCTGCTCGCACGGCACACGGGCCGTCCCGTGACCTTCGGCTGGGGACCCCGGTTCCTGCACTCCACGGGTCAGTACCACAAGGGCGGCCCCGAGCAGGGTGTCTACCTGCAGATCACTGCGGCCACGGGCACTGACGTGGACATCCCCGGGATCCCGTTCACGTTCGGTGAGCTCATCGGCGCGCAGGCCGACGGCGACGCTGGCGTGCTGAGCGATCACCACCGTCCCGTCGTGCGGCTGCGGCTCACGGACCGGGCCGAGGGTGTCGCGCAGCTGCTCAGGGTGGCATCGGAGCTGTGACCCGCCACCAACCGCTAACGAACAGGAACACGCGTGCCTGACAACAAGAACTGCAACCCGCTACGCGATCCCCGCGACCGGCGCCTGACCCGGGTCGCCGCGCCGTCGGCTCTGGTGTTGTTCGGCGTCACGGGTGACCTCGCCAAGAAGAAGCTGCTGCCGGCCATGTACGACCTGGCCAACCGTAGCCTGCTCCCGCCGGCCTTCTCCCTCGTGGGGTTCGGCCGGCGGGACTGGGACGACGCCCAGTTCGCCGAGTACGTCAAGGAACACGTCGCCGAGCACGCGCGCACGCCCTACAACGAGGACCTCTGGAACCAGTTCGCCTCGGGTCTGCGTTTCGTCCACGGCGAGTTCGACGACGACGACGCGTACCACCGGCTCGCGCAGACCCTCGACGAGCTCGACCGGGACCGGGGCACCCGCGGCAACCACGCGTTCTACCTCTCGATTCCGCCCAAGGCGTTCGAGGTGGTGTGCCAACAGCTCGCGGACCACGACCTCGCCGACAGCGAGGACAGCACGGGCTGGCGACGCGTGGTCATCGAGAAGCCCTTCGGGCACGACCTCGAATCCGCGCGGGAGCTCAACGCGATCGTGGAACGCGTGTTCCGCGCGGACAGCGTGTTCCGCATCGACCACTACCTGGGCAAGGAGACGGTGCAGAACATCCTGGCGCTGCGCTTCGCGAACCAGATGTTCGAGCCCTTGTGGGACGCCCGCTACGTGGACCACGTGCAGATCACCATGGCCGAGGAGATCGGGATCGGTTCGCGCGCCGGCTACTACGACGGCGTGGGCGCGGCCCGGGACGTGATCCAGAACCACTTGCTGCAGTTGCTCGCGTTCACCGCCATGGAGGAACCCGCGTCCTTCACGGCGCACAACCTGCGCCGCGAGAAGGCCAAGGTACTCGAATCCGTGGTGCTGCCCGAGGACCTCGGGAAGCATTCCGCGCTGGGCCAGTACACGTCAGGGCTGCAGGGCGGGGACTACGTCAAGGGCTTCCACGAGGAGAAGGACATCCCCACGGATTCCCGCACGGAGACCTTCGCCGCACTGCGCGTGGACATCAACAACCGCCGCTGGGCGGGCGTGCCGTTCTACCTGCGCGCGGGGAAGCGACTGGGCCGGCGGGTCACCGAGATCGCGGTGGCGTTCAAGAAGTCGCCCAACCTGCTGTTCCGGGACATGGACAACGACGAGTTCGGTCAGAACGCGATCGTGATCCGGATCCAACCGGACGAGGGCGTGACCATCCGGCTCGGCTCCAAGGTCCCGGGCACCCAGTCCGAGATCCGGGACGTGACCATGGACTTCGGTTACGGCCACGCGTTCACGGAGTCGAGCCCCGAGGCCTACGAGCGGTTGATCTTCGACGTCCTGCTGGGTGAGCCCCCGCTGTTCCCGGACCACTCCGAGGTGGAGCTGTCCTGGAAGATCCTGGACCCGTTCGAGGAGCACTGGGCCGAGCAGCGCGTCATGCCCGAGCCGTACGCGCCGGGTTCGTGGGGACCGGACTCGGCGCACGAGTTGATGGCCCGTGACGGGCGAGTTTGGAGGCGACCGTGATCGTTCAGATGGAGAACACCACCGCGGCGAAGATTGAGAAGAAACTCAATCAGTTGCGGGACGAGAACGGCGTGGTGACGCTGGGCCGCGTGTTGACGCTCGTGGTCCTCGCGCAGGCCGGTCACTCGGAGGTCGCGGTCGAGGCCGCGAACTACGCGAGTCACGAGCACCCGTGCCGAATCATCGTGCACGTAGCGCACTCCCGCACCGACGAGACCCGCTTGGACGCGCAATTGCGCGTGGGCGGGGACGCCGGCGCGTCCGAGGTGATCCTGCTGCACGGCTACGGCGAGCTCGCCGAACCCACTGAGACCCTGGTCTCCGCGCTGTTGCTGCCGGACGCACCCATCGTGGCGTGGTGGCCGCACGACTTCCCCGAGAATCCCAGCACGAGCTCGATCGGGTGCATCGCCCACCGCAGGATCACCGACTCCTCGCGTGCGCCCGCACCCTTCGAGTCCCTGGCACAACTGTCCCAGCAGTACCGCCCCGGGGACACGGACCTGTCCTGGACGCGGATCACCAACTGGCGCATCCAGCTCGCTGCGGTCCTGGACCAGGTGGGGCCCGTGAAGGTGCGCGAGATCGTGCTCGAGGGCTCCACGGTGGCCTCGTCCATGGTGCTTTTGGGGGTGTGGCTGTCCAGCAAGCTCGATGCCCCGGCGACCATCATCACCGACGACACCCGGCGGGGTCTCGACCGCGTGTGCCTGGTCACCGACGACGGATCGGTGCAGCTGCACCGCCCCGGCCGCACCGTGGCCGTGCTCTCCCAGCCGGGTCAGCCGGATCAGCAGATCGCCATGCCCGTGCGGGATCTCAACGCGTGCCTCGCGGAGGAACTGCGACGGTTGGATGCGGACGAGGTCTACGGCGAGGTCATCACCTCGGGGCTCGCGAGTGCCCGGATCACGACCCGCGCCGTCGGTGAGGAGGCCGCGGAGCCTTCCGAGAACACCACGGTGCAGGGCCACGATGCCTCGGCTTCCGCATCGGCCGAGGGAGCCGGCGATGAGTGAGCCGTCCCGCCCGGAACCGCGACTCGTCCCGCACGAGGGTGACGAACGCCTTGCCTGGGACACCGCCGGGCGCGTCCTCCAGGTGCTCGAGCACGCCCAGGACGAACGCGGGGAGGCCACCCTCGTGCTGACCGGCGGGAGCATGGGGACCCGCGTGATCGGTGAGCTGGCCGGCCACCCGGACGCCGCCGTGATCGACTGGTCGCGCGTGAACGTGTGGTGGTCGGACGAGCGGTTCCTTCCCGGTGCGGACGGCGAACGCAACGGTGTCCAGGCCGCGGACGCGTGGGACGAGACCCACGAGCTGACGTGGGACCGCGTGCACCCCGTGGCGGGCTCGGACGAGATCGCGTCGGCCGATGCCGCGGCCGAGGACTACGCCGAGGAACTCGCCGCGGCGGCCGAGAACGAGGGATCCGACACGGGCCTGCCGGTCTTCGATCTGGCCCTGCTGAGCCTGGGCCCGGACACCCACGTGGCATCCCTGTTCCCGGGCCGCGAGGACGTCCTGCGCACGGACGCTCCGGTGTTCGCGGTCGAGGACTCCCCCAAACCGCCGCCCACCCGCATCACCATGTCCCTACCAGCGATCAATTCCGCGCAGCGGGTCTGGCTGCTGGTCGCCGGTGCCGCGAAGGCCGAGGCCCTCGCCACGATCCGACGGCCGGAGATCACCGCGACCGAGGCCCCGGCCAGCGCGGTACGCGGGACCCGGGAGACCCTGTGGCTCGTCACGGAGGACGCCCTCCCGGGCATGCCCGAGGACCCCGACCCGGCCCCGGGCGGGACCGCGGGCTGAGCCCATGATCCCGCCCCCGGGCCCGGCCCGTCACCCGGCACGTACGGGACGACACCGCGCCCCGGATACGACGAGGTCGGCCCGGACCTTCACGGTCCGGGCCGACGTCGTCTGCTCTACTGAGTTCTTCTGCTGTGCCGAGTTCTCGTGCTGTGCCGAGTCGTGGCGACCGGATCAGCCGGTGCGCGTGCGGCGGGTCTCAGACCCCCGGGCCGCTGAAGCGCATCAGCAGGCCGTAGCTCACGATGGCCAGGACCCACACGATCGCCAGAACGGTGGTGATCCGCACCACGTTCTTCTGCGCGGCGCCGGAGGTGTTCAGCGACTGGGTCATCCCGCCACCGAACATGTCCGACAGACCGCCGCCCTTGCCCTTGTTGAGCAGGACGAACATGATGCACAGGATGCCGGTGACCACGATGATCACCTGGAGGGCGATCTGGAGGATCTCCACGAATAGCCTCGATTCACGAATCTCGGGGGCGGGTCAACCGTCAGCGATCGGAGGGGATCACTGGTCGGTGACCAGGTGCTGCTCGAACCGGGTAATCTTAGCAAATTCCTCCGCGTCCAGACTGGCACCGCCCACCAAGGCGCCGTCCACGTCCGCTCCCCCGAGGATGTTCGCGACGTTCGAGGACTTCACCGAACCGCCGTAGAGCACCCGCGTGGCCTTCGCGAAGTCCTCGCCGTACAGCGACTCGAGTTCCGCGCGGATCGCGTGCGCCATCTCCTGGGCGTCCTCGGGCCCGGCCACCTCCCCCGTGCCGATGGCCCACACCGGTTCGTAGGCCACCACGAGGCCCTCGAGCTCGCCGGCGTTGAGCTCCGCGAGGCTCCCGCGCAACTGCTCGAGCGTGTACTGCACGTGCTCACCGGCCTGGCGCTGCTCGAGACCCTCGCCGATGCACAGCATGGGGGTCAGGCCGTGACGGATCGCGGCGCGGACCTTGTCGCGGCACTGCTCATCGGATTCGGCGTGGATGCTCCGCCGTTCGGAGTGCCCCACGAGCGCGTAACGGCACCCAAGCTTGGCCAGGAACTGGCCCGAGATGTCTCCCGTGTACGCCCCGGAGTCCTGGTCGGAGAGGTCCTGGGCGCCGTAGGCGATCTGCAGTCCGTCGCCGTCCACGAGGGACTGCACGGAGCGCAGGTCGGTGAACGGGGGGAACACCGCGACCTCCACGCGGGAGAAGTCGTGCTTGGCGTCCTTGAGCGTCCACGCGAGCTTCTGCAGCAGGGCGATGCCCTGCGTGTGGTCCATGTTCATCTTCCAGTTGCCCGCGATCAGGGGCGTGCGGTCAAAGACACCGTTGGTCTGGGTGGTCATGGCTGGATCTCCTTCGGTCGTGCGGCGTGGTTGTGGACAGGGGCGGGCGCGTGGGGCCCGCGGCGGCGGGCCCCGCGCATCACGGTGTGTGGCGGCTCAGGCGCCCAGCGCCACGAGGCCCGGCAGTTCCTTACCCTCGATGTACTCGAGCGACGCGCCACCCCCCGTGGAGATGTGGCCGAACTGGTCGTCCCGGTATCCCAGGTTGCGCACGGCGGAGGCGGAGTCGCCGCCGCCGATCACGCTCATGGCGTCGGAGTCCACGAGGGCCTGCGCCACGGTCTTGGTGCCGTTGGCGAACGCCGGCATCTCGAACACGCCCACGGGGCCGTTCCAGAACACGGTCTTCGCCTCGGCGATCGTGCGCGCGAACAGTTCGGCGGACTCGGGGCCGATGTCCAGGCCCAGGCCGGAGTCACCGATCTTCCCACCCTCGATGTCCGAGACCGGGCGGACCTCGTGCTCGGCGTCCTTGGAGAACTCGGAGGCGTACACAACGTCCACGGGCAGCACGATCTCGGTGCCCGCCTCGGCGGCGCGGTCCAGGTAACCCTTGACGGTGTCGATCTGGTCCTTCTCGAGCAGGGACGAACCCACCGCGTGCCCCTGGGCCGCGAGGAACGTGAAGACCATGCCGCCGCCGATGAGCAGCGAGTCCGCCTTACCGATCAGGTTGTCGATCACGGCCAGCTTGTCGGAGACCTTGGACCCACCCATGACCACCACGAACGGGCGCTCGGGATCGGAGATAACCTTGCGCAGGACGTCCACCTCGGTCTTGACCAGGTCACCCAGGTAACCGGGCAGCGCGCGCGCGATGTCGTACACGGAGGCGTGCTTGCGGTGCACGGCCCCGAAGGCGTCATCCACGTACGCACCGTTCTCCCCCGTCAGGGACGCGAGCTCGGCCGCGAACTCCTCCCGCTCGGCGTCGTCCTTGGACGTCTCGCGCGGGTCGAAGCGCACGTTCTCGAGCACGAGGATCTGTCCGTCCTGCAAGGCCTCGGCCTTCCCGCGGGCGTCCTGACCCACCACGTCCGAGGCGACGACGACGTCCGCGTCCGCGAGCTCGGCCAGGCGCGCGGCGGCCGGCTCGATCGAGTACTTGGGGTCTACGGTGCCCTTGGGGCGCCCGAGGTGCGCCATGACGATCAGGCGTGCGCCGGCGTCGGCGAGCTTGGTGAGCACCGGTAAGGACGCGCGCACGCGACCGTCGTCGGTCACGGTGGAACCGTCAAGCGGAACGTTGAGGTCCGAGCGCACGAGCACGCGGCGACCCGCGACCCCCTCCGCCATGAGATCGTCCAGTGACTTGGCCATATCCGTCATCCCTTCCTGTGGTGATGCCGTACTGATGACAATGGCGCCGGTACCCGCGGGCACCGGCGCCACTGAGCGGTCTGACTCAGAGCTTATCCGCTACGTAGGAGACGAAGTCCACGAGACGCAGGGTGTAGCCCCACTCGTTGTCGTACCACGCGATGACCTTGACCTGGTTGTCGATGACCTTGGTCAGGGGCGCGTCGAACACGGTGGAGACGTCGTAGCCCTCGATGTCCTTGGAGACGAGCGCTTCCTCGGAGTACTCGATGATGCCCTTGAAAGGGCCCTCGGCGGCCTGCTTGATCGCGGCGTTCACGGACTCGACCGTGACGTCCTTCTCCACGTCCACGGTGAGGTCCACGAGCGAGCCGGTGGGAACCGGGACGCGCACGGCGAAGCCGTCCAGCTTGCCCTTGAGCTCGGGCAGCACGAGGCCCACGGCGGCGGCGGCACCGGTGGTCGTGGGGATCATGCTCAGCGCGGCGGCGCGGGCGCGGCGCAGGTCCTTGTGCGGGGCGTCGTGCAGGCGCTGGTCACCCGTGTAGGCGTGGATCGTGGTCATGAGACCGCGCTCGATGCCGAACTCGTCGTTGATGACCTTGGCCAGCGGCGCGAGGCAGTTGGTGGTGCAGGACGCGGCGGAGACCAGGTTCATGCTGGCCGAGTCGTAGGATTCGTGGTTCACGCCGTAGACGAACGTGCCGTCCACTTCCTTGCCCGGTGCGGAGAGCACGACCTTCTTGGCACCGGCGTCCAGGTGCGCCTGCATCTTGGGGCCGGTCGTGAACCTGCCCGTGCACTCGATCACAATGTCCACGCCGAGCTCGCCCCAGGGCAGCTTGGAGGGATCGGCCTCGGCCAGGAACTTCACCTGGTGGCCGTTCACGGTCATCATGTCACCGTCCAGGGTGACGTCCGCACCGAGCCGGCCCATGACGGAGTCGAACTCGAACAGGTGCTTCAAGGTCTCCGGATCCGTGAGGTCGTTCACCGCGACCAACTCGATGTCGTGGCCGTGCTCGGTGTACAGGGCCCGCGCGAAGCAGCGTCCGATCCGTCCGAAACCGTTGATGCCAACCTTGACTGTCACTGCGATCTCCTCTGTCTGTCGGGGGTTGGCGGGTGCTGGTCCGTCGACATGTGGGATCCAAACCAAACGGTAGAAATCCCACACTCTGTTCTCGACCTCGTCCGAGGCCCGCCGGGTCTTCCGGTCCTATTCTACCGAGAATTCACGCGGTTCGACAGGGGCTCGACGCAGATTCAGGCGACTCTCCCGTAAACCCCACACAAACCCACAGCACCGGCGTGTTGCCCGCGGGTGCTACTATGCGCGGCGCTGTTCCGACCCAGCGTGCGCGGCGAACTCGGCGGTCGTGGCCACCCCCAGTTCCTCGGCACGGCGGTCCGCCATGGCGAGCAGTCGGCGGATCCGCCCGGCGATCGCGTCCTTGGTCAGGGGCGGGTCCGACAACCGGCCCAGCTCGTCCAGGCTCGCCTGCTTGTTGGCGACCCGGAGCCGGCCGGCGGCCCGCAGATGCTCCGGGGCGTCGTCCCCGAGCAGGTCCAGGGCACGCTCGACCTTGGCCCCCGCCGTGACCGCGGCCTGCGCGGAGCGGCGCAGGTTGGCGTCGTCGAAGTTCGCGAGCCGGTTGGCCGTGGCGCGCACCTCCTTGCGCATCCGGCGGTCCTCCCACTGCAGCAGCGCGCGGTGCGCGCCCAGGCGCGTGAGCAGCGTGGCGATCGTGTCCCCGTCGCGCACGACGACGCGGTCCGCCCCGCGTACCTGCCGCGCTTTGGCGAGCACGTCCAGCCGACGCGCGGAACCCACGAGCGCGAGCGCCGCCTCGGGACCGGGGCACGTGAATTCCATCGCCGCGGCCCGCCCCGGTTCGGTGAGCGAACCGTGGGCCAGGAAGGCACCTCGGATCACGGCGGCGGACTCCTCGACGCTGCCGTTGACTACGGTGGGCGGCAGACCGCGCACGGGACGACCGTGGGCGTCCAGCAACCCGGTGCGCCGGGCCAGCGCCTCACCGTCGCGGGCAACCCGCACGACCCACGTACGGTCCCGGCGCAGACCACCGCCGCTGATCACCCCGAGCTCGCACTCGTGGCCGAAGACCTCCCCCACGGCGCGTGCCGCGCGGCGCGCGACCGATTCGGTGTCCAGCTCCGCCTGCACCACGATCCGCCCGCCCACGATGTGCAGCCCGCCCGCGAAGCGCAACAGCGCCGAGAGCTCCGCCGCGCGCACCGCGGACTTGCGCACCTGCAGGTGCGAGAGTTCTTCCTTGACCGAAGCGGTCAATGCCATGGTTGTCGATCTCCTTGCCGAGTACGTGTGCTGCGCGGCGGGGGCTCCCGCTCAGCGCTGCGCGTTCATGATCTGTTGGTAGGCCGCGGCCAGTTTGAAGGGGTTGTGCACCGAACTGCCGCTCGTGTCCCGCAGCGAGTCCCAGTGCACGACGGCGCCGAGCTGGGCGGCCGCCGCCTCGACGTCCTTGGGGGACTCCGCGGCGGACGGGTCCGCGAGCACCACGTCCAGGCGCAGGTCCGGGGCGTAGCGCTTGAGCACGCGCAGCTGGTCCCCCGATCCCATGCTGAGGGTCTCGGAATCCCGGGAGAGGTTCAGCGTGACGAGACGCTTGGCCGGGGACCGGCAGATCGCGTCCCGCAGTTCGGACAGCAACAGGTGCGGCAGTACGGAGGTGTGCCACGACCCGGGACCGAGCACGACCCACGCGGCCTCCTCGATCGCGGTGACGGCTTCCGGGCACGCGGGGGCGTCCGCCGGGGACAGGCGCACGTTGCACACGTCCGCCTCCTTGGCGAGCCGTGACTGGCCCGTGACGGTGCGCGTAATCTTCTCCGGGGGGCACTCCTGCGTGGGATTGCTCCCGGGCGAGACATCCCCCTCGATCACGAGCGGGAGGCAACTCATGGGCAGCACCTGGCCGCGCGCACCCAGCAGCGCACCGGCCCAGCGCAGTCCCTCCACGGGGTCGCCGAGCAGCTCCCACAACGTCACGATCAGCAGGTTCCCCAGGGCGTGGTTGTCCAGACCCTCGTCCGGGTGGGTCTTGATGCTGAACCGGTGCTGCATCACGTCGCTCCACGTGCGACCCCATTGGGAGTCGTCGCACAGCGCTGCCAGCGCCATCCGCAGATCGCCGGGCGGCAGGACGCCCAGGTCGTTGCGCAGTCGACCGGACGATCCGCCGTCGTCCGCGACCGTGACCACGGCCGTGAGGGCCGGCGCTAACAGACGCAGGGCGGACAGGCTCGCGGACAACCCGTGACCGCCACCCAGGGCGACCACGGAATCGGCATCCGTCAGGGACGCGCGCGCGGAGGCGTCCAACGAGTGGTAGGGGTCCACGTCGCGTCGGCTGCTCAGCGGCAACCGGGGCAACGCACCCGTCGTAGGAAAGTTAGTCATGGAATCCGTAATTTCTGGGGGGCGGGACTACTCTCGGCCCAGGTCCCGGTGCTGGATGTTGACGGTCACGCGGGGGGACTTGCTGAGCCGCCGCGCGACCTCCTCGGTGATCGCCACGGAACGGTGCTTGCCTCCCGTGCACCCGATGGCGATGCTCGCGTAGTGCTTGTTCTCGGTGCGGTAGCCGGCGAACACCGGTTCGAGCATGGCCACGAAGCGGTCCACGAAGGTCGGCGTGCCGGGGTGGCCGAAGACGTAGTCCCGCACCTCGGGGTCCTTGCCCGTGCGCGGGCGCAACGCGGGGACCCAGTGGGGATTGGGGATGAAACGCACGTCCGCGAGGAAGTTCGCGTCCGCGGGCACGCCGTACTTGAACCCGAAGCTCATGACCGTGAGCCGCAGCACCACCGGACCGCTCGTGGAGAACATGTCCGCGACGGCCTTGGTCAGCGCGTGCACGTTGAAGGACGAGGTGTCCAGCACGGAGTCGGCGGTCTCGCGCAGATCGCGCAACAGCTCGCGCTCGGCGCGGATCCCGTCCAGGATCCGGCCGCCCGCCTGCAGGGGGTGGGGGCGGCGCTGGAGCTCGTAGCGCGAGACGAGCACCTCGTCCGAGGCCTCGAGGAACAGCACCGAGAACTCCACGCCCGAGCGTTCGAGCGCGGCGAGGGTCTCACGCATGTCGTTGAACAGTGCCTTGCCACGCACGTCGATCACCACGGCGAGCTTGGGCAGGGTCTGCGGGGTCCGCGACACGAGGTCCGCCAGCGTCCCGAGCATCTGCGGGGGCAGGTTGTCCACGACGTACCACCCGAGGTCCTCGAGCGCGTTGGCCGCCGTGGAGCGACCCGCCCCGGACATCCCGGTCACGATCAGCAACTCCGCCGTGGGGGGCTTCACCGGTTCCAGGGTGGAGGGCGTGGCTTCCGGGGGTGGGCTGCTCATGTGGTCACGGACCGCCTGATCTTCCGACTGCAGGGTTCGTTTCCAGGGTAGACCAGTTTCAGTCGAGCAGTTCGCCCGTCTCGGTGTCCACAGCGGGCTCCCGGGCCTCGGTGCCGCCCCCGAGGGTCTGCGCGACCTTGGTGGCCAACGCGGGCCCGAAGCCCTTGACCTCGAGGATCTCCTCCGCGGTGGCGGCGCGCAGTTTCTTGACCGAGCCGAAGTGCTTGAGCAGGGCCTTCTGCTTGGCCGGGCCCAGCCCAGGCACGTCGTCGAGCGCGGAGACCGTCATGGCTTTGGAACGCTTCTGCCGGTGGAACGTGATCGCGAAACGATGGGCCTCGTCGCGCACGCGCTGCATGAGGAATAACCCTTCCGAGGCGCGGGGCAGGATGACCGGGAACTCGTCGTCGGGCACCCACACCTCCTCGAGCCGCTTGGCCAGACCCACCACGTGGACGTCGTCCACTCCGAGGTCTTCCAGGGCGCGCTGGGCCGCCGCGACCTGGGGCGGGCCGCCGTCCACGATCACGAGATTGGGGGGATACGCGAAGGCGCGCGCGGGCGCGTCGTCGGCGTCCGGGGCCACCTCCCCGCTGTGCACGCCCTTCTCCGCGGCGCGGCGCTGCTGTTCGAGGTGGCGGGAGAACCGGCGGTGGATGACGTCGTACATGGACGCGGTGTCGTCCCGTGCGGCATCGCCAGTGATCGAGAACTTGCGGTACTCCGACTTGCGCGGCAGACCGTCCTCGAACACGACCAAGGACGCGACCACGTTGGTGCCCTGGACGTGGGAGATGTCGTAGCACTCGATGCGCATGAGGGCATCCGGGAGGTCCAGGGCCTCCTGCAACTGCTGCAGGGACGCCGAGCGCGTGGTCAGGTCCCCCGCGCGGCGGGACTTGTGCAGGGCCAGCGCCTGGCGCGCGTTCTCCGCGACGGTCTCGAGCAGCTGCGCCTTGTCACCGCGCTGGGGCCGTTGGATGGCCACCTGGGAACCGCGCAGCTCACTGAGCCAGTTGCGCAGCTCGTCCGCCTCGTCCGGTTCCGCGGACACGTACACCGTGCGCGGGATCGTGTCCTGGCGGTACGCGAGCTCGGACGTGCGGCGGTGCTTGGCGACCACGTCCGTGCTCCCGCCTGCGGTCTGTTTCCTGCGGGCCGACGGCGCGGGGGCCAGTTCCGATTGCGCCTCGCCGTAGACCTGTTGCAACAGGTGGGTCATGAGCTGGGCGGTCGTGACGTCCTCGACCTTCTCGGTGATCCACCCGCGCTGACCCCGGATCCGGCCACCACGCACGTAGAACACCTGGACCGCGGCCTCGAGCTCGTCCTCGGCGATCGCGAAGAAGTCCGCGTCCGTGGTGTCCGCGAGCACCACCGTGTTGCGCTCGAAAGCCCGTTCGAGCGCGCCGACGTCGTCGCGGCGTGCCGCAGCGGTCTCGAAGTCCATACGCTCGGCGGCCTCGTTCATTTGCCGCGTGAGTTCCCGGATGTACGGCTTGGCGTGCCCGGCCATGAAGCGGCACAGGTCGTCGGCGAGCCGGCGGTGGTCCTCGCGGGAGATCTCCCCCACGCACGGCGCCGAGCACTTGTCGATGTAACCCAGCAGGCACGGCCGGCCACTGCGCTCGGCGCGCTGGAACACACCCTTGGTGCACGTGCGCACGGGGAAGACCCGCAACAGGGCGTCCAGGGTGTCCCGGATGGCCCACGCCTGGGAATAGGGGCCGAAGTAGCGGTTGCCCGGTTTCTTCTCCCCGCGTGTGACCATGGCCCGCGGGACGTCCTCGGACATCGTGACCGCCAGGTACGGATAGGACTTGTCGTCCCGGTAGGCGATGTTGAACCGGGGCGCGAACTCTTTGATCCACGTGTACTCGAGCTGCAGGGACTCGAACTCCGAGCCCACCACGGTCCACTGCACCGCCGCGGCCGTGGTGACCATGGTGCGGGTCTTGGGCGCGAGCTGGTGCAGGGGCGCGAAGTAGGACGAGAGCCGGTTGCGCAGGTTCTTGGCCTTGCCCACGTAGATCACACGGCCGTGTTCGTCCCGGAACCGGTAGACCCCCGGATTGGTCGGGATGTCCTGTCGGGCCGGTCTGTAGCTCGCCGGGTCAGCCACGCCCGGCGTCCCTCTGCACGGACGGGGACACGTTGTACACGTCCTTGCGCGGTTGCCCGGATAGTCCCGCGATCGTGGTCATGATCTGCTCCACGTGGGTCTTGCGCAGCTTGCCCGTCTGATGCCCGTGGGACTCCGGTGTGGGGATGGGCTCTCCCACGTGCATCTCGAACTTGGCGGGGCGGATCATGGTAGCCCCGGGCGGTTGCAACCGCTGGGTGCCGATCAGCCCCACGGGCACCACCGGGGCGCCCGTGACGTAGGCCAGGTAGGCCACGCCGGAGTGCCCGCGGTACAGGTAACCGTCCCGGGAGCGCGTGCCCTCCGGGTAGATCCCGAACACGTTGCCCTGCTTGAGGTGTTCCACGGCAGGATCCAGGGCCGCCACGGACTCGCTCTGCTGACCGCGGGTCACGGGGATGATGTCGATGAACTCGAAGGCCTCGCGCATGAGCTTGCCCTTGATCCCGGGGCTGTTGACGTACTCCGCCTTGGCGATGAACTTGACCCGGCGGGGCATGAACGCGGAGATGATGACCGAGTCCAGGAAGGACAGGTGGTTGGACGCGATGATCACGGGGCCGTCCTGCGGGAGGTTCTCCAGACCCGTGATCACGGGACGACACAGCAGCCTCAGGGCGCGCGCCACCGAGGCCTTGGTCAGGTCGTATTTCGTGATCACTGCTCGCTCCCCTACCGGTCCGTGTATTGCTGGAGCAAGTGTGCCAAATCCCCGGGCTCACGAGCGACAGCGGCACACACGTCCCGCAGTTCCCCGAGTTGCGCGAAGCCCCATCCTGCGCCCAGGCAGTCGATGCCGTGGCTGCGGGCACCGTCGGCGTCGTAGCTGCGGTCCCCGATCATCACGGTGCGTGCGGGGTCCGGGGGCAGCGCACCCATGCGCCGCAGCGCCTCCCCGATGATCGCGGGCTTGTCGTGCAGCCGCCCGGACCCGCTCGGTTGCGCGAGATCGTCCGCGGCGCCGCTCACGGTCTCGAAGTACTCGTCCAGCCCGAAACGCGACACGACCTCCACGGCGATGTGTTCGGGCTTCTGGGTGGCCACGGTCTGACGCACGCCGCGCTCGCGCAGCGACCCCAGCACCTCGCGGACACCCGGATAGACGCGCGAGCGGTCCAGGCCCTCCGCGAGGTACCCGGCGCGGTACACCGCGGCGACCTCCGCGATCCGGTCCTCGGGGACGTCCGTGAACCGGCGCAGGGACTCCCCGATCGGTGGTCCCACGAAGCGCCCGAGGTTCTCGGGCACGGCGAAACCGCACGAGCGCAGGGCGCCGGCGATCCCGTCCGTGATGGCCCCGGCGGGATCCAGGACCGTGCCGTCCAGGTCCCACAGGACGATGGGGCTCTGGACGCTCATGCCCGGTCCCCCACCGCGGACTCGGCGCGCTGCCGGTTCTCCTGCGTCCCGCCGGCCGGTTCCGCGTCTTCCTGGGCATCCGCGCCGTCCGCGTCGCTGCGGTGGGCGGCCTCCCGGGCGGCGGAGTGCTCGAGCACCTCGCGTACGAACTGCCCCGTGAAGCTGTCCTTGTTGCGAGCGACCTGCTCCGGGGTGCCCTGTGCCACGACCGTGCCACCGCCGGATCCCCCGTTGGGGCCCAGGTCCACGATCCAGTCCGCCGACTTCACGACGTCCAGGTTGTGCTCGATGGTCATGACGCTGTTGCCCTTGTCGACCAGGCTCTGCAGCACCATGAGCAGCTTGCGGATGTCCTCGAAGTGCAGACCCGTGGTGGGCTCGTCCAGGACGTAGATCGTGCGCCCGTTGGAACGCTTCTGCAGTTCCGCGGCGAGCTTGACGCGCTGAGCCTCACCGCCGGAGAGCGTGGTGGCGGGCTGACCCAGCCGCACGTACCCGAGGCCCACCTCCACGAGCGTGGTGAGGTAGCGCGCGATCGCGGTGAACGGCGCGAAGAACTCCGCCGCCTCCTCGATGGGCATGTCCAGGACCTCCGCGATGTTCTTGCCCTTGTAGTGCACCTCGAGGGTCTCGCGGTTGTAGCGCGCGCCCTTGCACACCTCGCACGGGACGTAGACGTCCGGCAGGAAGTTCATCTCGATCTTCAGCGTCCCGTCACCCGAGCATGCCTCGCAGCGCCCGCCCTTGACGTTGAACGAGAACCGGCCTTGCTGGTAGCCGCGGACCTTGGCCTCTTGGGTCTCCGCAAACAGCTTGCGGATCCGGTCGAACACGCCCGTGTACGTGGCCGGGTTGGAGCGCGGGGTGCGCCCGATGGGGCTCTGGTCCACGTGCACGACCTTGTCCAGGTGCTCCAGACCGTCGATGCGCCTGTGCCGACCGGGCACCTGCTTGGCGCCGTTGAGCTGATTGGCCAGGCTCGTGAAGAGGATGTCGTTGACGAGCGTGGACTTCCCCGAACCGGAGACGCCCGTGACGGCCACGAAGACCCCGAGCGGGAAGTCCACCGTGAGGTTCTGCAGGTTGTTCTCCCGCGCACCCACGACCGTGAGCTGCCGCTTCTTGTCCACGGGACGCCGCGTCGTGGGGACTTCGATCAGCTTGCGGCCGGTGAGGTAGTCGGCCGTGATGGACCGGCGGTTCTCGAGCAGCTGGTCGTAGGTCCCGGAGTGGACCACGTCCCCACCGTGCACGCCCGCGCCCGGGCCCACGTCCACGATCCAGTCGGCCTCGCGCATGGTGTCCTCGTCGTGCTCGACCACGATGAGGGTGTTGCCCATGTCCCGCAAGCGCAGCAGGGTGTCGATGAGCCGGCGGTTGTCGCGCTGGTGCAGCCCGATGGACGGCTCGTCCAGGACGTAGAGCACGCCCACGAGCCCCGCACCGATCTGGGTGGCGAGCCGAATGCGTTGTGCCTCCCCGCCGGACAGCGTGGCTGCGGCCCGCTCCAGGTTGAGGTAGTCCAGCCCGACGTCGATCAAGAACGTCAGGCGCGCGATGATCTCCTTGAGCACCTGGTCACCGATCCTGGCCTCGCGGGTGTCAAGGTCCAGCTGCTGGAAGAACGCGAGGGAATCGCGCATGGGCAGGCGGGTGGCCTCGGCGATGTTCTTCCCGCCCACGGTGACCCCCAGGATCGTGGGGTTCAGCCGCGCTCCCCCGCACTCGGGGCACGCCACCTGGCGCATGTACTGCTCGTAGCGGTCCTTGGCGTGATCGGACTCGGTCTCCTCGTGCTTGCGCTTGATATAGCCGAACACGCCCTCGAAGCCCTGCGTGTACCGGCGCTCGCGGCCCCACCGGTTGCGGTAGGCCACGGTGACCTTGTAGTCCTTGCCGTGCAGGATGGCCTTGCGTGCCTTGGCCGGCAGGTCCTTCCACGGGGTCACGAGGTCGAATCCGGCCTCCTCCCCGAGTCCGGCGAGCAAGCGGTTCCAGTAGTCACTCGTGGCTTTGCCCAGGGACCACGGCGCGATGGCGCCCTCCACGAGGGACAGGTCCGGATTGGGAACCACGAGGTCCTCGTCCACCTCGAGGCGCGAACCGATGCCGTCGCACTCGGGGCACGCGCCGAACGGGGCGTTGAACGAGAACGAGCGCGGCTCGATCTCGTCCGTCTGCAGCTCGTGCTCGTTGGGGCACGCGAGGTTCTCGGAAAACGTGCGGCGAGTCTCGTGCCACGGGGACTGCTCGCCCTCACGGGTCACGAGCTCGATGACCACGCGTCCGTCCGCGAGGTTCAGGGCGGTCTCGACCGAGTCGGTGAGCCGCTGCCGGGCGTCCGGCTTGGCCATGAGGCGGTCCACGACCACGTCGATCGTGTGCTTGTACTGCTTCTTGAGCTTGGGCGCGTTCTCGAGCTGAACGGTCTCGCCGTCCACGACGGCGCGCGCGTATCCCTGGGTGCTCAGCTGCTGGAACAGGTCCTGGAACTCGCCCTTGCGGCCCTTGACCACGGGGGCGAGGACCATGAACCTGGTCCGCTCGGGCAGCTCGAGCAGCTGGTCCACGATCTGCTGGGGCGTCTGCTTGGTGATGGGCTCACCGCACACCGGGCAGTGCGGGTGGCCGATCCGCGCCCACAGCAGACGCATGTAGTCGTAGATCTCGGTGATCGTGCCCACCGTGGAGCGCGGGTTGCGCGAGGTGGACTTCTGGTCGATGGACACCGCCGGGGACAGCCCCTCGATGAAGTCCACGTCCGGCTTGTCCACGCGGCCCAGGAACATCCGGGCGTAGGAGGACAGCGACTCCACGTAGCGGCGCTGACCCTCGGCGAAGATGGTGTCGAAGGCCAGGGAGGACTTCCCGGACCCGGACAACCCCGTGAACACGACCATGGAATCGCGGGGGATGGTCAGATCCACGTTCTTGAGGTTGTGCTCGCGGGCACCCTGCACCACGATCTCGGTCAGGTCCGAGACACCGGAGGCGCGGGTGCGCGGGGCACGGTCGTGGGCCACTCGTTCCGCGAGCACGGAGCTCGACGAACGGTCACTGGGGGTTCGGCGGGTTTGCTCAGACACGGCAGTCACTCTATTACCAGCCACCGACACGACGAGCGGGTCCAGGGACGAATCAGCGCAGCGCGCAATGCGACCTCCCGGCCGGATCGCGCGCTGCGCCGTCGTCCGTCGTGTCCCCTGCGAGTGGACAACTCACTCGGCAGCGGGGCACCCTACTCGGCCCGGTGCCGAGGGTGGGGATGCGGGTGCGCGGTCCCCGCGGAGTCGGGCTCGACCGGCGCGGCGTGGGCCCCGCGGGCCGAACGCGCCGTCTCCTCGGCGCGCTCGCCGTGGGAGCGCCGCAGCCCGGAGGCCTTGGGATCGACCACGGGCAGCTCACCGGTCTCCGCGTGCTGCATGCGCAGCCCGGCCGCTTCCACGGGGTTGACGCGCTTGGTCACCAGGGTGATCTCACCCGTCTCCGGGTCCACCTCCGCGACGTCCACCGTGGTGCGCAGCGGCACCTCCTTCATGAGCAGCACGCACACCAGGGTCACCAGCGATGCGATCCCGGCCACGAGGAAGAGCAACCCGGTCCCGGTGCCGTACGCCTCACGAATGGCCTCCAGCACTGCCGGGGGCAGCCCCGCGAGGTCGATCGACGCGGCGTCGGGCGTTTGGTGGGCATCCAGACCGTGGTCCGCGGCAAACTGGGACATCTCGCTCGAGAGGTGACGCGTGAGCAGCGCCCCGAACAGAGACACCGCCACGGCGCCACCCACGGTGCGGAAGAATGCGACCGCGGAGGACGCGGAGCCCATGTCCTTCAGGCCCACGGTGTTCTGCACGGCGAGCACGAGGTTCTGGTTCAGCGTGCCCACGCCCAGACCCACGAGGCAGATGAAGATGCCCACGAGCCACGCGGGCGTCGCGTGGGTCAGCTGGGACGCCAGGAACAGACCGATCACGAGGATTACCGCGCCCGCGATCAACACCCGCTTCCACCGGCCGAAACGCGTGATGAGCTGGCCTGCGACCATGGAGCCCAGGAACGATCCCACGACCTGCGGGAGCATGAGCAGCCCGGATTCGGTGGGTGTGTAGCCCTGGCCCAGCTGGAAGTACTGACCCAGGTACGTCGTGGACGCGAACATGGCGCCACCCGTGGCGATCGCCGCGATGATCGCGAGCACGGTGGTGCGCTCGGTGACCACGTGCAGGGGCATGGTCGGTTCGCTCGCGCGCCGCTCCACCAGGATGAACGCCAAGGTGCTGAGCACGCCCACCACGATCAGCAGGATGGACTCCCACGAACCCCAGTCGAAGAGCTTGCCCGCGAAGGACACCCACAACAGCAGGGAGGACGTGGCCACCGCGAGCAGGGCCATACCCAGGAAGTCCACTGTGGGCGCCGTCTCACGCGTGGTCTCGGGCAGGTGCAGCGTGCGCACGATCAGCACGGCCGCGAGGATCGACAGCGGCACGGGGATCAGGAAGCACCAGCGCCACCCGAACGCGTCCACGATGAGCCCGCCCAGGAGCGGGCCCACCGACGTGGCCACGGCCATGACCGCGCCCATGTACCCGGCGTACCGGCCGCGCTCGCGCGGCGGGATGATCGTGCCCAGGATCGTCTGGGCCAGCGCCATCAGGCCGCCCATGCCCACGCCCTGGATCACGCGCGCCACCACGAGCATGGTGATGGATCCCGCGAGACCCGCGGCGGCGGAACCGATCACGAAGATCGCGATGGCCATGAGCAGCAGCTTTTTCTTGTCGAAAAGGTCCGCGAGCTTGCCCCACATGGGGGTCGTGACGGCGTTGGCCAACAGGGTGCCCGTGACCGTCCAGGACAGTGCCGTCTGGTCTCCGCCCAGGTCCGCCATGATGACGGGCAGTGCCGTGCCGATGATGGTCAGGGTGACCATGGCCATGAAGAACGCGGCCAGGATGCCGGTCAACGCCCGCAGGACGTCCCGATGCTCCTGGTCGCTCGTTCGCGTAGTACGCGCCTTACCGCGTGTGTCCTGGGCTGCCGTCACGGGCTGTTCTCCTTTCCGCGACCGGGGTCACCGGACGCCGTGGGGTGCGGGGATCCGGGCTGCGCCCCGGGCTCCGGCACGATCGTGGCCGCCGTGACCCGGGACATGCCCAGTGATGTCAGGAAGAGTTCGGTGAGCCGGTTGAGGTCCACGCGTGTGCGTTCTGCCTCGTCCTCGCCCAGGTCGCCCAGACGGGCGACGAGGGTCTCGGCGTCCGCGCGCAGGTTCGCCTCGAGGGCCTTGCGACCCTCGGCGGTGATCTCCACGATCTGCGCGCGTCCGTCCTCGAGATCACGTGTGCGGGTCACGTACCCGAGGTGTTCGAGGGCGCTCAGGTGTCGGCTCATCCCTGAAGCCCCGAGGCCGGACTCGGCCACGATGTCCTTTGCCCGGCGTCCGGGCACGCACGCGAGATAGCTCAGGATGTTGGTGTGCACCATGGACAGTTCCCGGTGCAGCGCCGCTGCCTTGAGCACCTTGCGGGTCACGCGTTGCAGCTCGAACAAGTCGCGCACGAGCTCCTCGGCGGTCGCGTGTGACACGCCCATCCACTCCCCCGTTCCTCGGGTGCCGGGCCCGTAGCGCGCGGTCCGCACCCGGTGCGGGCGGTCATGAGTTCATTGCTGCCCACCCGGGCGATCCGCTGGGTTCGCAGGACTCGGCGGCCGACGCCGCTCGGTCGGGCGAGCACGCGGCGCTCGGATGCCGCCAGCTTATTTATTTGCTTCGCGCAACTATATATCTTGACGCTCCGGTAGTCCATCACCGGGCGGGTCGTCTGCGTTACACGCACCTCCCCGCGCGCGGCCGCGTATTAGCCCGGCGTGACTCGGCGGCCTAGAATCGGGGGCATGATCGCTACCCAGACCGAGATCACGGAACTCGCCGACATCACCATCCGCCGCATTTCGGTGAGCGAGATGGACAACAACGTGTACCTCCTCACCTCCAAGGAGCACGGCACGCAGGTGCTCATCGACGCCGCGGACGACGCCCGCGCCATCGCCGGTCTCGTGGCCGCCGGGTCCGGGGACTGCTCCGACTGGGGGAACCTGCAGTTGATCATCACGACCCACTCGCACTGGGACCACGTGCGCGCGCTGGAGTCCGTGGCCTCGCACTCGGAGGCCATGACGGCGTGCGGTGCCGCGGACGAGAACGACATCTCGGTGCCCATGGACCTCACGTTCGAGAACGGGGACACCGCCGAGCTCGACGGTTTCGAGCTGGACGTCATCGAGCTGCGCGGGCACACCCCAGGCTCCATCGCGGTGGTGTACCGGGACCCGTCCGGGCCCGCCCACATCTTCTCGGGTGACTCCCTCTTCCCCGGCGGTCTCGGCAAGACGAACTCCCCCGAGGACTTCCAGCAGCTCTACCAGGACGTCACCGAGCGGATCTTCGACGAGTTCCCGGACGACACCGTGATCCACCCGGGCCACGGCGACCCCACGACCCTGGGCGCCGAACGCCCGCACCTGCAGGAGTGGAAAGAACGCGGCTGGTGAGCGTCGCCTCGTCCGGGGCCGCGGCCCCGGCGCGTAACACGGCGGACCGGGCCGCGTACGTCGCCGTCTTGGCCTTCCCCCTGTTGGTGCTCGCGGGCGGGGTGGTCGGATACGCGTTCGCCCCCACGGTGCACCAGGCCGCGGGCTGGACGAATCCCCTGCTGGGTCTGGTGATGTTCGGGATGGGACTCACTCTGCGTCCCGTGGACTTCGCGCTCGTGGCCAAGCGCCCGGTCCCGATCGTCGTGGGTGTGTTGGCCCAGTACGTCCTCATGCCGACCATCGCGCTGCTCGTGACCTGGCTGCTGCGACTGCCCCCGGAGATCGCGGCCGGCGTGATCCTCGTGGGCTGCGCCCCGGGTGGCACGTCCTCCAACGTGGTGTCCTACCTGGCCCGCGGTGACGTGGCCGTGTCCGTGACCATGACGTCCATCTCCACGCTGCTCGCCCCGCTGCTCACCCCGTTCCTCACGCTGTGGCTCGCGGGCGCGTATATGCCGCTCGACGGCGCCGCCATGGCCAAGTCGATCGCCCTGATCGTCCTACTGCCCGTGCTCGCGGGACTTATGGTGCGCCTCACGCTACCCCGCGTGGTCGAGCGTTTGCTACCCGTGCTGCCGTGGGTGTCGGTACTCGGCATCGCCGTGATCGTGGCGGTCGTGGTCTCTGGCTCGGCGGACAAGATCATCCAGGCGGGACTGCTCGTGCTCGCCGCCGTCGCGATCCACAACGTGCTCGGGTATTTGCTGGGTTACGCGGTCGGCCGAGTAACCGGACAGCCGGCCCCCGTGCGCCGGACCACCGCGGTGGAGGTCGGCATGCAGAACTCCGGACTCGCCGCGGGTCTCGCGGCGCAGTACATGTCCCCGCTCGCAGCCCTGCCCGGCGCGGTGTTCTCGGTGTGGCACAACCTCTCCGGCGCGGTCTTCGCGCTGCTGTGCCGCCGGGCGGATTCGGCCGCGGCGCGGCGCGCGAACATCTGACGACGTCGCGACGTCGTTCCCGTGCACCTCCACAGGACACGCCCGTATGCGTGTCCGCGGGGGCCGATAGGCTGACGGGGATGAAACTCCTCGATTCCCTGGCCCCCGATCTCTCCGCCCCCGGGCACCGGTACCTGCGCGGTGATTTCGCGTCCAACCCCCTGAGCGAGGACGAGATCTACGAGGGGTTCCTCGGCTGGATCGCCTCACGGGACATGGAGCTGTACCCCGCCCAGGACGAAGCCGTGCTGGAGGTCGCCAACGGGTCCAACGTGATCCTCGCGACCCCCACGGGATCGGGTAAGTCCACCGTGGCCGTGGCCGCGCACTTCGCGGGGCTCGCTCGCGGGGCTCGCTCGTACTACACCGCGCCCATCAAGGCCCTGGTGTCCGAGAAGTTCTTCGACCTGTGCGAGATCTTCGGCGCCGAGAACGTCGGCATGGTCACGGGTGATTCCGCGGTCAACCAGAACGCCCCGATCGTGTGCTGCACCGCGGAGATCCTCGCGAACGTGGCCCTGCGTGAGGGTGCGGAAGCGGACCTCGGCGTGGTGATCATGGACGAGTTCCACTTCTACTCCGATCCCCAGCGCGGCTGGGCGTGGCAGGTGCCGCTCATCGAACTGCCCCAGGCGCAGTTCCTGCTCATGAGCGCGACCCTCGGGGACGTCACCCGCATCGAGAACCGCCTGAACGAGACCACGGGCCGTTCCACCGCGCTCGTCTCCTCTGCGGAACGCCCCATCCCCCTGCACCACTACTACTCCGAGCGCCCCGTCCACGAGGAGCTCGAGGACCTGCTCAGCACCCACCAGGCCCCGGTGTACGTGGTGCACTTCTCGCAGCTGCAGGCCGCGGAACAGGCCCAGAACCTGATGTCCGTGGACGTCCTCAGCAAGGACGAGAAGCAGCGCGTGGCGGAGCTGATCAAGGACTTCCGCTTCTCCGCGGGCTTCGGCAAGACGCTCAACCGGCTCGTGCGGCACGGGATCGGGGTGCACCACGCGGGCATGCTGCCCAAGTACCGCCGCCTCGTGGAACAGCTCGCCCAGACCGGGCTGCTCAAGGTGATCTGCGGGACGGACACCCTAGGCGTGGGGATCAACGTGCCCATCCGCACCGTGCTGATCACGGCGCTGTCCAAGTTCGACGGTCGCCGCACCCGCCGGCTCAGCGCCCGCGAGTTCCACCAGATCGCGGGCCGCGCGGGCCGCGCCGGCTACGACACCGCGGGGACCGTGGTGGTCCAGGCCCCCGAGCACGTCATCGAGAACGAACGCGCCATGGCCAAGGCCCGGGCCAAGCACGGGGACGATCAGAAGAAACTGCGTCAGGTGCCCAAGAAGAAGCCGCCGGAGGGCTTCGTGTCCTGGAGCCGCAAGACGTTCGAGTCGCTCGTGGCCGCCCAGCCCGAACAGCTCACGTCCTCCTTCGCGATCACCCACTCCATGGTCCTGAACATGCTGCAGCGGCCCGGGGACAACATCGGCGCCGGGTACCGCTTGCTCACGAGCGTGGACGAACCACGGCCGCGCCAACGCCTGCTGCTGCGCCAGGCGCTCGCGATCCTCAAAGAACTGCTGCGCGCGGGCGTCGTCGTACGCCTGCCTGAGCCGGACGAGACCGGGCGCCGCTACCGGCTCACGGTCGAGCTGCAGGAGAACTTCGCGCTGAACCAGCCGCTGTCCCCATTCGCGCTGGCCGCGCTCACCCTGCTGGACCCGGAGTCGGAGACGTACGCGCTCGACGTCGTCTCGGTCATCGAGGCCACGCTGGAGAAACCGCGCCAGGTGCTGAACCTGCAGGAGAAGAAGGTCAAGGGCGAGGCGCTCGCGACCATGAAGGCCGACGGCCTCGAGTACATGGAACGCATGCGTGAGTTGGACGAGATCACGTACCCCCAGCCGTTGCGGGAACTGCTCGAGCAGTCGTTCGAGACCTACCGAACTTCCGCCCCGTGGGTCGCACAGTTCGAGCTTTCCCCCAAGTCCGTGGCGCGGGACATGTACGAGCGCGCCATGACGTTCGGGGACTACGTGCAGTTCTACGGTCTCGCCCGCTCCGAGGGCATCCTGCTGCGCTACCTCTCGGACGCGTACAAGGCCCTGCGCCAGACGGTCCCGGTGGACGCCACGACCGAGTCGCTCACCGACCTGGTGGAATGGCTCGGGGAGAGCATCCGCCAGACCGACAACTCCCTGCTGGACGAATGGGAGAAGCTGGCCTCCGGGGAGGAATCCCCCATGGGCACGGGCGCGGACTCCCTCAAGGAACTTGTGGCCGAACAGCCGGAGGGCGTCACCGCGAACCCCCGTGCGTTCCGCGTGATGGTGCGCAATGCCCTGTTCCAGCGCGTGGAACTGTTCGCGCAGGAGAAGGACAAGGTGCTCGGGGCCCTGGACGAGAGGACCGGGTGGGACCGCGACCGTTGGGCGGACGCGATGGACACGTACTTCGACGAGTACGAGGACATCTACACGGACGCCCAGTCCCGCGGGCCGTCCCTGATCCGCATCACCGAGGACCCCGAGGGAATGACCGGGTTCTGGACCGTCACGCAGGTCTTCGACGATCCGGACGGGCACCACGACTGGGGTATCAACGCGCGCGTCGACCTCGCGGCGTCGGACGAGGACGGCTTCCCCGTGGTCCTCGTGGACAACGTGGGTCCCATCACCGACACGAGACGCTGAGCACCGGTCATCCCGAAAGTCATGCATGTGGAGACGCATCATCGGATAATATGCACTTTAGGATGCATAGGGTGAGGAGGAGTTCGTGTTCGCCCTGACGATCGACCGCCGCGATTCCCGCGGCCGCGCCGCCGAGCTGCACATGGGACGGCAGCGCACGGCTCTGCAGGAGGAACTCCCCCGCCCGGTCCTCGATTGGGAGATCAGCGCGGGCGATGAGCTGCAGGCGCTCTACGACGACGCCGCCGCGATCGTCCGCGCGGTCCTCGCGCTCGCCGACGCCGGGCACTGGCACGTGGGCGTGGGCATCGGCGCGGTGGACGACCCCCTGCCGTCGTCCGTGCGCGAAGCTACGGGCGAGGCCTTCGTGGCCGCGCGGGATGCCGTGAACGCCGCGAAGGAGCGCGGCCGTCCGGTCGTGGCCGGCAACGAGTGGGCGCGGCGCGCGGGCAGCGTGGTGGATCTGGTGTGCGCCGTGCGGGCCCGGCGTTCCGAGGCCGGGGCGCAGGCCACGGAACTCGCCGACCGGGGGCTCACGCAACAGGAGATCGCCGAGGGGCTCGGGATCACCCAGTCCTCGGTGTCCAGGCGGCTCAGCGCAGCGCTGTGGCACGAGGAACACACGGTCCACGAGACCCTCGAGGCGTTGTTCCGACTCGCGGACGAGCACTCCCCCTCTGGCCACGCTCCGGACGCCGCGGCCCCCTCAGCGCAGGACGCCACCTCCTCGAAGGACGCCCACCCATTGAAGGACGTCTCCTCGCCGGAGGATGTCGCCTCGAACGGCGACACCACCTCGGGCGGTGACGCGTGAGCTTCCTGCGCCCGCTCACCACCGCGGTCCTCCCCGCAGCCCTGGTGCTGACCACCGCGATCTGGACCGTGCTCGCGGGGACCGTGCCCCGGGAATGGGCCTATCCCGCGCTGCTGATCGCCGGGGCCCTGTCCGGCGACCCTGTGGTGCGCGGGGTCTTCCGCTTCGCGGACGTCTCCCACGAACGCCCGCGTCCGACGAAGAGCCCGTGGGACGACTCCGAGGCCACGGCGGAACCCGTGGACCCGCCGCTGCGCGGAGGTCTCGTCATCGGTGCGCTGGAACGCGCCGGCGCCATCGTCTCGCTGCTCACGGGCATGGTCGCCGGGATCGGCGTGGTCGTGGCGATCAAGGGCCTGGCCCGCTACGGCGAGTTCACCAACGCCCAGCAGCGCGAACAGTTCATCATCGGCACCCTCGTGTCCCTGCTATGGGCCGCGTTGTTCGCCGGTGCTGCGCTGTGGTGCACGACGCCGCGGGGCCCGTTCCCAGGATAGGGAACGGGCCCCGCGGACCGGTTCGAGCGGCGTCGTCGTACGCCCCGGGCAGCCGGGTGGCTACCGCGCCGCGGTCGAGCCCCCGCCCGAGGAGTCGCCGCGGGTGGTCCCCGCACCCGGCGTGGCGTCCCCGGCCGTTTCACCCGCCGGAGCGGCCTTGCCCGTGTTGGCCCCCGGGGCGGCCGGGGAGGCGGTGTCGTCGCGGTGGCTCTCCTCGGCGAAGTCCGGGGAGGGGGTCTGCACCCGGCCGGTCTCTTCGAACTCGCGGTGCTGACCCCGGGCGGTCTCGAGCATCTTACGGAACCGAGCGCGGGAATCGATCAGCTCGTTCTTGTGCTTCTCCGAGATCCGCGGGAAACGCTTTTGCAGCCGCGCGAGCTCCCCGGCGATCTTGTGACGCTCCTCGGCGTCCGCGTCCTGCGGGAGAGCCAGGTACTTCTCGGTGAGGTCCTGCGTCTTCTGGATGGTGCGCAGCGCGCGGCCCTTGGGGCTGTACAGCGAGATGAGGACGGTGAGCGCGAGCACGGAGAGGATCACCGTGAGGGACGTGCCGATCCCAATCTCGGCGACGGCCACGTGCTCGCCGCCGTTGATGAACGGCAGGGTGTTCTCGTGCAGCGCGTGCAGGATGAGCTTCACACCGATGAACGCGAGGATGATGGACAGGCCCCACGAGAGGTAGATCAACCGGTCCAGCAGACCGTCGATCAGGAAGTACAACTGGCGCAGACCCATGAGCGAGAACGCGGTGGCCGTGAACACGATGTACGGCTCCTGCGTGAGGCCGAAGATCGCGGGGATCGAGTCCAGGGCAAAGAGGATGTCCGTGCCACCGATCGCGACCATCACGAGCAGCATGGGGGTCAGCGCGCGCTTGCCGTTGTGCCTCGTGAAAAGCTTGTCGCCGTCGTAGTAGTCCGTGGTGTGGAAGACCTTCTTGGCCAGGCGCACCACGATGTTGTTGGCCTCGTCCGACTTGTCGTCCGTGACCTCGCCCTTGATCAGGTTGCCCGCGGTGAAGATCAGGATCAGGCCGAAGAGGTAGAAGACCCACGCGAAGGTGTTGATCGCGGCCGCGCCGATGAAGATGAACACCGTGCGGGCGATCAACGCGAAGATGATGCCGAACAGCAGCACCTTCTGCTGGTCCGCCCGGGGCACCGCGAACGAGCCGATGATGATCAGGAACACGAACAGGTTGTCCACCGACAACGCCTTCTCCGTGACGTAGCCGCCGTAGTACTCGGCCATGAGCGTGGGGCCGTCCAGCCACAGGATCACGAAGCCGAACAGCAACGCGATGCCCACGTACGCCGCGGACCAGATGGCCGCTTCCTTGATCGACGGTTCGTGCGACTTACGCACGTGGAAGATGAAGTCGTAGGCCAGCAGGGCCACGATCAGGGCGATCGTGATGCCCCATTGGAAGGATGTGATCTCCACGGAGGGTCTCCTTGTGGGTGAGGTGTACCGCACAAGTCTCTCCCCCACGCGCCGGCCCTCACGCGGAGGACGGGGTGCGGCGTGGTCCGTGCCCGGCCCGGCGACGGCGCCCGACGTACTGACGTGCACGGAAGTGATGGGATACTCCCTTGATCAGGCAAGAGTGTACCGGGTTCCCGGCGTGGAGGCACGCGGTGACGGGAGAGGCCCCGCCGGTGCATCGGCGGGGCCTCGTGGCGGATCCGTGAGCGGGCCACGGTGGCGGGCCCTGGACGGGCCCTCGGGCGAGACGCGAGCTCAGCGGTTCTCGGTCCGGGCGAGCCGGTGCTGACGCAATCCGTGGGCCCGTTCGAGCAGGTCGTGGTAGCGGGCCTCGGACTCGATGAGCTCGTCCCGGTACTTCTCCTTCACAGTGGGCAGCAGTTCCCGGTACTTGGTCATCTTCTCCGCGGCCTTGACCCGCTCGTCCCGGGGCGCGTCCTCGGGCAGGTCCAGGTAGCGTTCGGCCCAGTCGCGCGCGCCGTTGACGATGCGCACCGCGCGGCCCTTGGGGCTGAACAGCGACGCGAGCACGGTCACGATCAACACCCCCAGGATCACGGCCAGTGAGAACCCGGTGGTCACCTCGACCACGTGCACGGGCTCGCCGTCGTTGATGAACGGCAGGGTGTTCTCGTGCAGGGCGTGCAGGATGAGCTTCACGCCGATGAAGCCCAGGATGATCGCGAGACCCCACGAGAGGTAGATCAACCGGTCCAGCAGACCGTCGATCAGGAAGTACAGCTGACGCAGACCCATGAGGGAGAACGCGGTGGCCGTGAACACGATGTAGGTCTCCTGGGTGAGACCGAAGATCGCGGGGATCGAGTCCAGGGCGAACATGATGTCCGTGAGCCCGATGGCCACCATGACCAGCAGCATGGGGGTCATCACGCGCTTGCCGTCGACCTCGGTGAACAGCTTGTCGCCGTCGTACTCGTCCGTGGTCTTGAGGAAGCGCTTGGCCAGACGAACCATCACGTTGTTGGCCTCGTCTCCCTCGTCCTTGTCCGTGACCTCACCCTTGACCAGGTTGCCCGCGGTGTAGAGCAGGAACAGACCGAACACGTAGAACAGCGCGGACCACCGGTTGATCGCGGCCGCACCGATGAAGATGAACACCGTGCGGGCGATCAGAGCCACCACGATGCCGAACAGGAGCACCTTTTGCTGGTCCGCCCGGGGCACCTTGAAGGACGCCATGATGATCAGGAACACGAACAGGTTGTCCATGGACAGGGCCTGCTCGGTCACGAAGCCCGCGTAGTACTGCGCGGCGAAGCCCGGGCCGTCCCAGAACAGGATCAGCAGACCGAAGATCAGGGCCAGGGACACATACAGGCTGGTCCACAGCGCCGCTTCCTTGATGCTGGGTTCGTGCGGTTTGCGCGCGTGGAAGATGAAGTCGTACGCGAGCAACCCCACGATCACCGCGATGGTGACCCCCCATTGCAGACCGGAAACCTCCACGAGCACCCCTTAGGCGAGAACGACGTATGCAGCAGCCCGGGAACGGGCTGGGTAACTCGGGAAGTTTACCTGACTAACAACTCGCCGTGAGGGGTGCGATCGGCTCACGCGTGGCCGGCGTCCTTCATGCGCCGCAGTTCCTTCTTGAGGTCCGCGATCTCGTCCCGCAGCCGCCCGGCCAGCTCGAACTTCAGCTCGGCGGCGGCGTTGCGCATCTGCTCACTGAGGTCCTCGATCAGATCCACGAGGTCCTCGGCGGGCGCGGCCGCGACACCGTCGCGCAGCAGTTTGGACTCCGCGGCGGCCGCGGCCTGACTCTTGCCCGTGGCCTTGCCTGTGGCCTTGCCCTTACCGCCCTTGACGGGAGCGGTGTGATTGTTGGCGGCGGCGCGCTGGGCCAGCAGGGTGCGAGTGTCCTCGTCCTCGCGTGCCAACTGATCGGTGATGTCCGCGATCCGCTTGCGCAGCGGTTGCGGATCGATCCCGTGTTCCTCGTTGTACGCGACCTGAATCTCCCGGCGGCGGTTGGTCTCCTCGATCGCAACGTTCATGGAATTGGTGATCTTGTCCGCGTACATGTGGACCTCACCCGAGACGTTACGGGCGGCGCGACCGATCGTCTGGATCAGGGACGTGGTGGAACGCAGGAAGCCTTCCTTGTCCGCGTCCAGGATGGCCACGAGGGAGACCTCGGGCAGGTCCAGGCCCTCGCGCAACAGGTTGATGCCCACGAGGACGTCGAACGTGCCCATGCGCAGGTCCCGCAGCAGTTCCACGCGCTTGAGGGTGTCCACGTCCGAGTGCAGGTACTGGACCCGCACACCGTGTTCCATGAGGTACTCGGTGAGGTCCTCCGCCATGCGCTTGGTCAGCGTGGTCACCAGGACGCGTTCGTCGCGTTCCACGCGCAGCTCGATCTGTTCCAGCAGGTCGTCGATCTGGCCCTTGGTGGGTTTGACGATCACCTGGGGGTCCACGAGTCCCGTGGGGCGGATGATCTGCTCCACCACGGAGTCCACCTTGGACATCTCGTACGGCCCCGGGGTCGCGGACATGTACATGGTCTGCCCGATTCGTTCCAGGAACTCGTCCCATTTCAGGGGGCGGTTGTCCATGGCGGACGGCAACCGGAAGCCGTGTTCCACCAACGTGCGCTTGCGGGACATGTCCCCCTCGTACATGCCACCGATCTGCGGCACGGTCACGTGGGACTCGTCGATGATGAGCAGGAAGTCGTCCGGGAAGTAGTCCAGCAGACAGTGGGGAGCGGAACCGCGCGGGCGGCCGTCGATGTGCAGCGAGTAGTTCTCGATCCCGTTGCAGTAGCCCATTTGTTCCATCATCTCGAGGTCGTAGGTGGTGCGCATGCGCAACCGCTGGGCCTCCACGAGCTTGTTCTGCGACTCGAGCTCCTGCAGCCGCTCCTGCAGCTCCTTCTGGATGGACTCGATCGCCGAGGCCATCCGTTCCGCACCGGCCACGTAGTGCGAGGCGGGGAAGATGTACATCTCCTGCTCTTCGTTTACGATCTCCCCCGTGAGCGGGTGCAGCGTGTAGATCGCCTCGATCTCGTCCCCGAAGAACTCGATGCGCACCGCGAGTTCCTCGTACATGGGGATGATCTCCACGGTGTCCCCGCGCACGCGGAACGTCCCGCGGTGGAAGTCCACGTCGTTGCGCACATACTGCATGTTCACGAACTGACGCAGCAGGGTGTCCCTGTCCATCTCCTGGCCCACGGCCAGAGTGACCATTTGCTTGACGTACTCCTCCGGGGTACCCAGACCGTAGATGCAGGACACGGTGGAGACCACCACGGTGTCGCGGCGGGTCAGCAGGGCATTGGTCGCGGAGTGCCGCAACCGCTCGACCTCCTCGTTGATCGAGGAGTCTTTCTCGATGAAGGTGTCCGTCTGGGGGACGTAGGCCTCCGGCTGGTAGTAGTCGTAGTAGGAGACGAAGTACTCGACGGCGTTGTGGGGCAGCAGTTCGCGCAGCTCGTTGGCCAGCTGGGCGGCCAGGGTCTTGTTCTGCACGAGCAACAGCGTGGGCCGCTGGACGGCCTCGATGAGCCACGCGGCGGTCGCGGACTTACCCGTGCCCGTGGCGCCCATGAGTACCACGTCCTTCTCCCCGCCCTCGATCCGGCGGGACAGGTCCGCGATGGCCTTGGGCTGGTCACCGGCGGGCTGGTACTCGGACACGACCTCGAACGGGGCGACCACACGATTGATCTTCTGCGCGAGCGACATGGACCCAGCGTACGCGCCGACTCAGACACGGATCCGGGCGGCTCGCATCGCTCCGGAACTGCTCACAGGACCCGCGTGCGCCACCACTCGTCCACCTGCGCGAGCAGGTCCTTGATAGTCGTGGAATTGTCGAGGACTGCCGTGGCCACCGCCCGGCGCTGCTCGTCGGTGGCCTGGGCCGCGATCCGGCGGCGGGCGTCCTCCGGGCTCATCCCGCGGTCCTCGACCATCCGCCGCACCCGCTCGTCCTCGGGCGCCTGCACCACGAGCACCTCGTCCATCGTCCCGTACTGAGCGGTCTCCACGAGCAGCGGGATGTCGTGGACCACCACTCCCCCCGGCGGCACCTCACTCACGAGCCGCGCGGTCTCGCGCCGCACGAGCGGGTGGATGATCCCGTTGAGGGCCGCGAGCTGCTCGGGGTCGTCGAACACGATGGCCGCGACCGCCGCGCGGTCCAGTGCGCCCGAGTCCGGCTGCACGATCCGCTCACCGAAGTGGGCCACCATGGCCTCGTAGCCTGGCTCCCCCGGTTCCTGCAGGGCCCGGGCGATCGCGTCCGCGTCCACGACGAGCGCCCCGAGCTCGCTCAGCCGCCGCGAGACGGTGGACTTGCCCGAGGCGATCCCGCCCGTCAGCCCGACCCGCAGGGTCTCGGTGTGGCCGGGTCTGCGCAACAGCTCAGTCATGACGGTGTCCTTCCGTGTCCTGGTCCCGGCCCAGTGCCGGGAGCACGTGGTCGCGCCAGATCTCGCGGGAGCGCTCCCGCAGACCGTGGAGGTCACCGTCGTTGACGATCACCTCGTCCGCGACCGCCCGGATCTCCTCCGGCCCGGCGGCCACGTCCACCCGGTCCCACGCGTCCTCGGCGAGCAGGCCCTTACCCGCGCGCAACCTCCGCACCCGGTCCTCCACGGGCGCGTCGACGGCCACGACGAGGTCGAACCGGTCCCCTTGGTCCGCCTCGAGGGGGTCCCGGATCACCTGCACGACCACGCTGTCGGGTCCCGCGTCCCGGGCACGACGCCGCGCCGCCTCCCGCAGCGCCGGGAGCAACAATTCGTGGGCGCGGGCCCTGGCGGCGTCGTTGTGAGTCATCAGGTCGTCGAGCGCCTCGGCCGCAGCGGCCTTGTCCTGCGAAGAGACCCCCCGGGCGCGCAACTGCTCCCCGAAGACACGCTCGACGTCCGCGCGCGTGTCCGTGCCCGGGCTCAGGAGCTCGCCCCACAGCGCTGAGCTGTCCACGACGACGGCGCCCAGCGCCTCGAACTCGCGGGCCACGGTGTGCTTGCCCGCCGACGGCCCACCGGTGAGCGCGAGCTGGAACACCGGCCGGCCCTCCTGCTCCCGCTGCCAGTGCCACGTGCGGGGCTGATGGGTGTCGTGATCGGGTTCGGTGCCCACCTCGTACTCGGGACGGATGACGTAGTCCTCGATCGCGGCGGTGTCCTGCTGCGCCCTGCGGTGGTACTCCTCCGCGGGCAGCACCTTCTTCCACTGCCGCGTGCGCATGGGACGCGCGGTACCGGCGTCCTGGCGTAACGCCCGCAACAGCATCCCGGCCTGCAGGACCTCCAGGACCATCACGGGAGCACCGATCACGATGATGACCTCCTGCAGGGCGTTGAGCCCGTTCTCGCCGGAGGTCGTGATGATCGCGGCACACACCGCGCCCACGGCGAGCGTCCAGAAGATCCGCTGCCGGCGCGGGCCTTCGTCCTCGTGCCCATTGGCCATCGCGTCCATCACGAGCGCGCCGGAGTCGATCGAGGTGATGAAGAAGATCGTGATGACCACGAGCGCCACGAGCGCGGTGACCGCGAACCACGGCATGGACCCGAGCAACTGGAACAGCGCGGCCTCCACGTTGCCCTGCGTGACGATGGTGTCCGTGAGACTGCCCTGCGTCTCGGGGGCGCGGTCGATGCGGATCGCGCTGTAGCCGTAGATGGCCATCCACACCGCCACGAACGACGACGGGACGCCGAGCACCCCCACCACGAACTGGCGGATCGTGCGCCCGCGCGAGATCTTGGCCACGAACATCCCCACGAACGGCGCCCATGTGACGGTCCAGGCCCAGTAGAACACCGTCCAGTCACCGGACCACGTGCCGCCGCCGAACGTGTCGTTGAAGAACGCGAGCGTGGGCAACTGGTTCACGTAGCCGCCCACGGACTCCACGATGCTGCGCATCGTGTCCATTGTGGCCCCGGCCATGAGCACGAACAGCAACAGGGCCACGGCCAGGACGATGTTCGCGTACGACAGTCGCTTGACGCCCTTCTCCATGCCCGCGAGCACGGACGCCAGGCCCACCGCCGTGATCAGCGCGATGATGGCCGCCTGGATCCACCCCTCCATCGGGATGCCGTAGACGTACGTGAGGCCGCTGTTGATCTGCAGCGCCCCGAGCCCCACGGACACCGCGAGCCCGAACACGGTCGCGACGATCGAGAGCACGTCGATCGCTTTTCCCCACGGGCCGTGGATCCCGTCCCCGAGCACCGGGTGGAACGCGGACGAGACGCGCGGGGGCAGTTTGCGCTTGTACGTGAAGTATCCGAACGTCAGACCGGGGACGGCGAGGATCGCCCACATGTGCACGCCGAAGTGGAAGTTGGCGATGTTCAGGGCCTCCACCGCGGCGCGGTCCGAGGCGGGTTCGGTGCCGTACATGGGTGGGTTCGCGTAGTGGTTGATGGGTTCGGCCACACCCCAGAACATCAGCACGGCGCCCACGCCCGCCGCGAAGAGCATCCCGAACCACGCGATCCCGGAGTACTCCGGGACGGAATCGTCGTCGCCGATCTTCACGCGACCGTAGCGGCTCAGTGCCAGACCGATCGCGAAGATCACGAGAGCGGTCACGCTGAAGGTGTAGAACCATCCCGTCTGGTAGCGCAACGCATGGGAGACCACGCCGAAGACCGATTGCACGGGCCCCGGGAACAGACTCATGCCAAGCGTGAAGACGACGACCAGCGCGGCCGAGGCGAAGAAGATGGACGGGGTCGTGCGCAACCCCAGTCGGTCGTGAAGACGATTGAGCACAGGTCAGCTTTCCGATGGGAGGCGGTGGTACGTGGCCGCGTCGGCGCGGCAGGTCTCACTGTAGTGGCCCTCCCGTGCTCAGCGGGCGCCCCGGGACCGTCCCGGGCCCCCCGCGCGGCCACGAGCCCCCGGATCGGCGCGTCCCTACACTGGTGGTGTGCCCGCCGAATCCCTCTCCCACGACGCCGCGGACTCGCGCGTGTCCTACACCGTCCCGCGCCGGGGCATCGTGCACAGCGTGGAGCTCGAGATCAAGAAGTCGCGGTTCCTGGCACTACTCACCCGCGTGGACACGGAAGCGGAAGCCCGCGAGTTCATCTCCCGTGTGGCCGCCGAACACCGGGACGCCCGTCACCACTGCTCGGCGTTCGTGCTCGGACCCACGCGCGCCACGACGCGCTCGTCCGACGACGGCGAACCGGCGGGTACCGCGGGCATGCCCATGCTGCAGGCGCTGACCGCGCACGTCACGACCCGGCAACGCACCGCGGACGAGGCCGGTGACCTCTCGGACGTGTGTGCCGTGGTCGTGCGGTGGTTCGGCGGGGTCAAGCTCGGGGCCGGCGGGCTCGTGCGCGCCTACTCCGGTGCCGTGACCGCCGCGCTGGACACCGCCCGGCTCGTGCGCAGGATGCGCTGCCGCGAACTGACCCTGCCGCTCCCCTACGCCGAGGCCGGCCGCGTGGAGTCCCAGATGCGCGCTCGCGGGTTCACGGTCCTGCCCACCGGTTACGGCTCCGCGGACGCGACCCTGCGCCTGCTCGTGGCGGACCTCCCCGGCGCCATCGACGACGCCCGGGCAGCCCTTGCGAGTATCACCGCGGGCCACGCGAGCGTCCACGAGGGACCCGCCCGGTGGGAGGACGTCCCGGACATGTGAAAGGTCCCGCTCCCCGTGACGGGGAGCGGGACCTCTCGGATTCACCTCACGGCGAGCTCACGGGCCGCCGCATGCGACTCAGTGACCGGTGAGCTTCTCGCGCAGAGCGGCGAGGGCCTCGTCGGACGCGAGCGTCCCGGCGTCCTCGGCCGGAGCCTCGGAAGAGTAGCTCGTGGGGCCGGAGGAGTGGCTCGGGGAGGACGAGGAGGACGAGGTGGTCGCCGCATCCTGGTCTTCCTGCAGGTGCTTGCGCACCTGCTCCTTGTGCGCCTCCCAGCGGGCCTGGGCCTGAGCGTACTGCTCCTCCCACGCGGCGCGCTGTTCCTCGTAACCCTCGATCCACTCGTTGGTCTCGGGATCGAAGCCCTCGGGGTACTTGTAGTTGCCCTGCTCGTCGTACTCGGCGGCCATGCCGTACTGGGCGGGATCGAATTCGGTGGAGTCCGGGTCCACACCCTCGTTGGCCTGCTTGAGGGACAACGAGATCCGGCGGCGGTCCAGGTCGATGTCGATGACCTTGACGAACAGCTCCTCGTTCACGGAGACGACCTGCTCGGCCATGTCCACGTGACGCTGAGCCAGCTCGGAGATGTGCACGAGGCCCTCGATGCCGTCCTCGACGCGAACGAACGCACCGAAGGGAACCAGCTTGGTGACCTTGCCGGGGACGACCTGGCCCAGGGCGTGGGTGCGGGCGAACAGCTGCCACGGATCTTCCTGGGTGGCCTTGAGCGAGAGCGACACACGCTCGCGATCCATGTCCACGTCCAGCACCTCGACGGTGACTTCCTGACCGACCTCGACGACCTCGGAGGGGTGGTCGATGTGCTTCCAGGACAGCTCGGAGACGTGCACCAGACCGTCAACACCGCCGAGGTCCACGAACGCACCGAAGTTGACGATCGAGGACACGGTGCCCGTGCGGACCTGGCCCTTCTGCAGCTGCTGCAGGAAGTTGGCGCGCACCTCGGACTGGGTCTGCTCGAGCCACGCACGGCGGGAGAGCACCACGTTGTTGCGGTTCTTGTCCAGCTCGATGATCTTGGCCTCGAGCTGCTGACCGATGTACGGAGCGAGGTCGCGGACGCGGCGCATCTCCACGAGGGAGGCGGGCAGGAAGCCACGCAGGCCGATGTCCAGGATGAGGCCGCCCTTGACGACCTCGATGACGGTGCCGGTGACGACGCCGTCCTCGTCCTTGACCTTCTCGATGTCACCCCAGGCGCGCTCGTACTGAGCGCGCTTCTTGGAGAGGATCAGGCGACCTTCCTTGTCCTCCTTGGTGAGGACCAGAGCCTCCACCTCGTCACCCACAGCCACGACGTCATCGGGGTTGATGTCGTGCTTGATGGACAACTCACGAGAGGGGATGACACCTTCGGTCTTGTACCCGATGTCCAGGAGGACCTCGTCGCGGTCGACCTTGACGACGGTGCCTTCCACGAGGTCGCCGTCGTTGAAGTACTTGATGGTCGCGTCGACAGCGGCGAGGAAATCCTCTTCGGTTCCGATGTCGTTGACGGCGACCTGCTGGGTGGTGGTGGTCATGTAGTAGGGACTCCGATGAAATTGATGTGATGGTTTGGTGTCACCGACCCCGCCCTGTGGGGCGCACCGGATTGGCGACGTCACGCTTGATGTGGGCGTGCGAATACACGCACCGCTCCAGTCTAGGCCCGAAACCGTGCCGGTTCAAGCCTGGAGGGTGCGTCGGCGCGCTGCGCGAGCCGCGCTCAGAACGGGGAGATGCAGTACGGGTGGGTGGGCGTGGACATGAGCGCCTGGATGTCCCGCAGGGCGGCGTCGTCGCGCACGCGCAGCAGGCCCGCGTAGTGCAGCGTGGACGCCTTGACCGCCCCAAGGTACAGCGAGCCGAGCGAATCGACGTTCAGGGCGACGTCCGCGCCGTCGGGCAGTTCCACGGCGGGCATGGACTTCCCCGCGAGATCGTCCTGTGTGCGCGGGCGGTCCGCTACGCGGTCCACGCGGGGGGCATCGCCGGTGGTGTCGATCTCGTAGATCCCGTCCGCGAAGCCCATGGAGTCCACGACCGACATCCTGACCTTGCGGTGGGACGTGTAGTGCCGGGCGGACAGAGCTGCCACCGGGTCCAGGACGCGTAACCACAGTCGCTCGTAGCGCTTGCGCACGGTGTAGGCGGACATGTCCACCATGCCCCACATGAGCGGGTCTTCCATCTGGGCGCTGTTGTAGCGCACCTCCGTGACGAGGTCCAGGTTGCACAGGTACTCCCACAGGGCGATGCGCACCTGCGAGCTCGGGGACACGAGGTCCACGACCTTCAGGTACCCCTGGAACCCCTGGGTGGAGACGAACTTGTAGCTCACGTAGCCGTCCGCCTCACCCCGGGCGTCGTAGTGCACCGCGGTGCGGATCTCAGGATCCGCGCCCTCCTGGTCCCAGTTCCACCGACCGGAGATAATGTCCCACCACTTCTGAGTGCGCGTGAGGGAGCCCGCCGTCACGCGGTGGAAGCGATCGAAGATGCTCGGCGCCAGCTCGGCCACGGCGTGGTTGTCGGCCATTTCCACGGTGCCCACGGTCGGGGCCTTCAACTGCAACCGCGTGTGCGCGTCCACCGTGATCTCGGTGTTGAACGTGCCCGCACCGAAACCGAAGCGACCGTAGATCGTGGCCTCGGAGGCGGTGAGCGCCGCGATCGGGAACCCCGCCTCGTGGGCCTCGGTCAGGTCGGTGGTCATGAGCCGGCGCAACAGTCCTCGCCGGGCATGGGTTGGGCGCACCGTGACCTCAGAGACCAACCACGCGGGCACGCTGCACCCTTCCCCGAGCGTCAGCTCCGAGTCCCACGAGCAGAACGTGGCCACGGGTCGCTCGGCACCCAGCGCGGCTGTGGGCACGGGGTCCGCGGTGTATGCGGCGCGGAACCGGGTGCCAGCGGCGCGCATCGATCGTAGGTTGCGCTCGGTGGCCTCCTGCCCCGGTTCACGGCCGTGGAACCCCTGGGCGACCGCCCGGTTCCACTCCACGAACTCGGGGTTCGCGTCCGTGCCACCCTGGTTCGCGAGAAAGCGGCGCAGGACGTAGTCGTTCCCGCGGGCGCTGTACTCGCTCTCGCGGGTCTGCTCGTGCCGGGGTGTCGCGTTCATGATGCTCCTCGTCGTGACTCGGGCGGTTCGGGTGTGCCGTGGCCCGCCGCGCGGTGGCGGGTGTCGTGCTGGGTGCGCGGCCTGCTGCGGCGCCGAGCGGCGGGCTGAGTGGTCCGTGCGCTCAGGCGGTCAGTGGGCGGCCTGGTGCCATGTCCGCCCCGTGCCCACGTTGACGTCCAGGGGCACGGTCAGTTCCGCGGCCCCGGCCATCTCGGTGCGCAGGATCTCCTCGACCCGCTCCGTCTCCCCCGGGGCGACCTCCACGATGAGTTCGTCGTGGACCTGCAGCAGCACCCGCGAGCGCAGGTCGTCCTCGCGCAGGGCCCGGTCCACGCCGATCATGGCCTTCTTGATGATGTCCGCGGCCGAGCCCTGGATGGGTGCGTTCAGGGCCATGCGCTCGGCGGCCTGGCGGGCCTGGCGGTTGTCGCTCGTGAGGTCCGGGAGGTAGCGGCGTCGCCCGTCGATCGTTTCGGTGTAGCCCTTGGAACGGGCTTCCTCGACGACGCCGCGCAGGAAGTCCCGCACGCCGCCGAAGCGTTCGAAGTAGCCGCTCATCATGGTGCGGGCCTCGTCCACGCCGATGTTCAGCTGCTGGGACAGGCCGTAGGAGCTCAGCCCGTAGACGAGGCCGTAGCTCATGGCCTTGACCTTGGAACGCATCTGAGGGGTGACGTCCTCCGGGGCCACGTCGAACACGCGCGAGCCCACGAACCGGTGCAGGTCCTCCCCGCCACGGAACGCCTCGATCAGGCCCTCGTCCCCGGACAGGTGGGCCATGATCCGCATCTCGATCTGGGAGTAGTCCGCGGTCATGAGGCATTCGAACGGGCCCTGGGAGTCCTCCCCCACCACGAACACGTCGCGGATGCGCTGGCCCTGCTCGGTGCGCACGGGGATGTTCTGCAGGTTGGGACGCGTGGAGGACAGCCGTCCGGTGGCCGCCACGGTCTGCTGGTACGTGGTGTGGATGCGCCCGTCCTCGGCGATCGCGTCCCGCAATCCGGCCACGATCTGCTTGAGCTTGGAGTACTCGCGCCAGTTCATGAGCGCCACGAGGAACCGCGAACCCTGGGTCTCGGGGTCCACGCGTCCGAGCAGGTCCGCGACCGCCGCGGCGTCCGTGGTGTACCCGGTCTTGGTCTTCTTGGTCTTGGGCAGGCCGAGTTCCTCGAACATCACGGCCTGCAGTTGCTTGGTGGAACCCAGGTTGATCTCGTGGTCGATCTGCGCCTGCGCCTGCTCGAAGGCCTGGTCGATCGGTTGCTGGAGGTCGTCGAACAACCGGTCGATACCTGGGCGGTCCATCGCGATCCCCGTGGCCTCCATCCGGGCGAGGATCACGGCGAGGGGCATCTCCAGATCCGTGAGCAGCCCCAGTTGGCCGTCGGCCTCGAGCAGCCCGCGCAGGTGTTCGCTCAACTGCCGGCACGCAGAACCGAGCGTGGCCTGGCGACGCAGCTCGGCGTCGCTCACACCGGCCAGCTCGTCCTGCTCGTCCGACGCGTCCAGCGCGAGTTCGGTCTGTCCGTTTTTCTCCGACGCCGCGGACTCGTCCGCGCGGGGCACCTCCACCTCCAGGTGGTGGCTCAGTTGGGCGTCCAGCTCGTAGGAACGCAGCGCGGGCCGCACGAGGTAGCCGGAGAGCTGGACGTCGTCCACGACACCGGCGAACTCGATCCCGCGCTGGATCAGACCATGGTACAGGTCCTTGAGGCCGTCCACGATCTTGGGCGCCGCCGGGTCTGCGAGCCATTCCTCGACGGCGATGGTCAGCTCCTGGTCCGCGGTCACGAGGTCCACGGCGGCACCGCCCTGGTTCATGAGCATGAGGGTGGTCACCTCCGCGCCGGAGGGTGCCTTGGGGTCGTGCGCCAAGCGGCGGACGACGATGGGCACGTCCTTCTCCCCCGCGTCCAGCCAATCACTGAACTCCTGGGCGGTGCGCACCCGGGTGACGTCGGTGACCTCGGGAACCGTGGCGGCGGCGTCGTCGGAAGCGTGGGAACCGAAGGCCTCGAGCAGACGCCCGCGCAACTGGGCGCCGAACTCGAGCTCGTCGAAGACCACGCCGACCCGCTCGGGATCGGCCTCGGGCAATACCGCGTGATCCAGGTCCACGCCGAGGGGCAGGTCCGTGACCAGGCGGTTGAGTTTGCGGTTGCGCCGCACGAGGTCCTCGTGCTCGCGCAGGGCCTCGCCCTTCTTGCCGGTGATCCGGTCCGCGTGCTCGAGCAGCGATTCCACGGGACCGTAGGACGTGATCCACTTGGCCGCGAAGCCGGGACCCACGCCCGGTACACCCGGTAGGTTGTCCGCGGTCTCCCCCGTCAGCGCGGCGAGATCCGGGTAGTTCTGCGGGGCGACCTTGTACTTCTCGAAGACCGCCTGCGCGTCCATGCGGCGCAGGTCCGACGGCGTGCGGCCCGGGTAGACCACCGTCACGTGGTCCGTGATCATCTGGAACGCGTCCCGGTCACCCGAGAACACGAGCACCTCGAAGTCCTCGGCGGCGGCCGTGGTGGCGAGCGTGGCCAGGACATCGTCCGCCTCGTGGCCCTCGCTCGTGACGATCGGAATGCCAACAGCCTCGAGGATGCGTCGGATGTTGGGGACCTGCCCGTGGAACTCCTCCGGGGTCTCGTCCCGGCCGCCCTTGTACTCCCCGTACTCCTGGGAGCGCAGGGTAGGGCCCTCGAGGTCGAAGGAGACGACCAGGTGGGTGGGCTTCTCCTCGCGCACGAGCTTGACCATGGTGTTCACGAATCCGTAGACGCCCTCGGTGTGGACGCCGTCGGACGTCACGAAACCGGGGCCCCCACCGTACTCGGCAGCGCGGGAGAGCGCGAAGAATGCGCGGAACGCCAGGGAGTGGCCGTCGATCAGTAGCAAGCGCTTCTCGGGCCGGGACACCGGAACGGGCAGCGAGATCTCCTGCGGGTGCTCGGTCTTCTCACCGATCACCACGGTGCGGGTCTCAGGGGCGTCCTGGCTGGCCTGCTTGCTCGTCTCAGTCACGGCTCCATCCTAGGGCCACCCCCGGACAGGCACAGGCCCCGGCGGAACACGGGCGCGGGACGCCGCACGGCCAGGGACAGCTACGGGCGCGTTCCGCGTGCGGCCCGGGACGAGCTGGGCCCCGGGGGCGTCAGGCAACCTGGCTGATGATCGCCTCGGCCACCTCGCGCATCGACAGCCTGCGATCCATGGACGTCTTCTGGATCCAGCGGAACGCCTCGGGCTCGGACAGACCCATCTTGGTCTGCAGCAGCGACTTGGCGCGTTCCACGAGCTTGCGCGTGGCGAACTGTTCCTTCATGTCCGCGACCTCGCTCTCGAGGGCCGTGATCTCCTCGAAACGAGACATCGCGATCTCGATCGCGGGCACCACGTCGTCCACGGTGAACGGCTTGACCACGTACGCCATAGCGCCGGCCTCCCGCGCACGCTCCACGAGCTCGCGCTGGCTGAATGCGGTGAGCAGTACCACGGGCGCGATCCGGTCCTGCGCGATCTGCTCCGCGGCGGTGATCCCGTCCATCACGGGCATTTTCACGTCCATGAGCACGAGGTCCGGGCGGTGCTCGGAGGCCAGGGCGACGGCGCGCTCCCCGTTCTCCGCCTGCGCCACCACGCGGTACCCGGCGTCCTCGAGCATCTCGACGATGTCCATGCGGATCAGCGCCTCGTCCTCCGCGACGACGACCGTCCTGGCTTCGGAACCCTGAGCCTCGGAACGGGCGGCGTGGTCCTGGGCGGGCGCGGCGTCGACGTGGGTCGTCTCGGCGCGGGCGGTGTCGGGCTGCGCGGCGTCAGGGTCTGCGGCGCCCGACCGTTGTGCCCCGGGCGCAGTGGGCTCCGGGGTGTTCGACGAATCCGTCACGGGGACTCCTAGGTTTGGGGACAACTTGGTCGTGTCGACACGGCATCCAACCACGAGTGCCGCGAACGCGCCTCATGGGACACATCACACCCCCGGGCGCGGAAGGGGCGGACCGGTCTCCAGCCTAGACCCATCATGTATGCTGTTATCCGCACCGGCGGCGGTGGCCCGCACTACGGTCCCCTTCCCGGACATGCCCAAGTGGCGGAATTGGCAGACGCGCTGCACTCAAAATGCAGTATGGAGACATGTGTGGGTTCGAGTCCCACCTTGGGCACGACACCTCGCTCCGTCGGAGCACCTTTGGAACGGCCTCGCACCCGCGGGGCCGTTTTTTCGTGGCCGAACACAGGGCGAATGCACGGGGGGGGGTCGTGGGTCTCCCCGCATCCGTGGTCGGGCGGGTGGGTGGACCGGTCGGGAACCTGTCAGCAATGGGGAGTCCCGCCCGTGGTCGACTTCCCAGGATGAAGCCGACAGCCTGAGCACCTCCGACGCAGCTCACACCACGACGGGAGACCCCATGCCGATGCCCAAGGGGATCGGTGCCGAGGACTATTCCGCTCGACTGGAGCCCCACCAACGTCCCCACCTCGAGGCGCTTCGAGACCTCAGCCGTCGCGTGGCGCCGCACGCGCGGGAGGTCCTGAAGTGGAATCAGCCCACGTACGTGCTCGACGACAACACCACTCTGGGGATGCTGTGGAACTTCAAGCACCACTGCTCCCTGCGGTTCACCCCCGAGTTCTTCGCACCCCGCCAGTCACGGGTAGCGGCTGCGGGGGAGGGATACGGCGCCGGGTTCATCAAGCTTCCCTACGACCGGCCCCTGCCCATCACGCTGCTCGAATCCCTCATGCGGGACCGGCTTCCCGATCAAGGCGCGTAGCAAAACCTTTCGGAGACCGTAGGGCCCCAGCCGCTGTTCGCGCGATCGACCACAGCGTCCACGGTCAGCACGCAAAGTGAAGTAAAGGCAGCTCGGACGACGTCCGGACTGCCTTTACTCCACTAGAACATCGGGTCGACACCCACGCGCAGGTGCCGCGACGAGAACAGCTCGCAGCGGTCCGCCATACGGGCGACCCGCGTGGGTCAGCGACCGATCACGGCTCCCGCCACGTGGCGGAACCGGCCATGCCGCCCCACGGCCCCACGCGCTCGCGGGGTTCGCGCGTGGGTGCCTCGCCGGCGTCCTGGAGGTCGCCCACGCGGTGCACCTTCACGAGGTTGGTGGACCCGGCGCGGCCCGGGGGCGAACCGGCGCAGATGATGACCATGTCCTCGGTGTTGGCGAGATCATGCTGGAGCAGGTAGTGGTCCACCTGACGAGTCATGTCGTCGGTGTGCTCCACGCGATCCACCCGGATGGGCTGGACGCCCCACAGCAACTGCAGCCACGCCTGCACGCTCTCCTCGGGGGTGAACGCGAGGATCGGGCGTTCCGGGCGCAACCGGGACAACCGGCGGGCCGAGTCACCCGTCTGGGTGAACGTGCAGATGTAGTTCACGTCCAGCTGCCGGGCGATGGTCACCGCTGCACGGGTGATGGCGCCGCCGCGCGTGCGGGGCTCGGTGCCCAGCGGGGGCATGCGGTCCATGCCCTGCGTCTCGGTGGCCAGGATGATGTTCGACATGGTCTCGAGCGTCTTGATGGGGTACTTGCCCACCGAGGTCTCACCCGAGAGCATCACGGCGTCCGCGCCGTCGAGCACGGCGTTCGCGCAGTCCGAGGCCTCAGCGCGCGTGGGGCGCGGGTTGTCGATCATGGACTCGAGCACCTGGGTGGCCACGATCACGGGCTTCGCCCAGCGGCGGGCGAGCTCGATCGCGCGCTTCTGCACGATCGGCACGGCCTCCAGCGGCAGCTCCACACCGAGGTCGCCGCGGGCAACCATGATGCCGTCGAACGCGTCGATGATCTCGTGCAGCGCATCCACGGCCTGAGGCTTCTCGATCTTGGCGATCACGGGGATCTTGCGCTCCTCCTCCGCCATGATCTCGTGCACCCGGGTGATGTCCTGGGCGTTCCGCACGAAGGACAGCGCGATGATGTCGACGCCGCGCTGCAGGGCCCAGCGCAGGTCCGCCTCGTCCTTCTCGCTCAGTGCGGGGACGTTGACGGCCACGCCGGGGAGGTTGATGCCCTTGTGGTCGGACACGGTTCCGGCGACCACGACCTCGGTGGTGACGGCGGTGTCCGACACGGCCGTGGCGCGCAGGGCGACCTTGCCGTCGTCGATCAGCAGCGGGTCCCCCACGTTGACGTCGCCGGGCAGGCCCTTGTGGGTCGTGGAGCACAGCTCCTTGGAGCCGGGGACGTCCTCGATCGTGATCGTGAAGGTGTCACCCACGTCCAGCGCATGGGGGCCGTCCGCGAAATTGCCCAGCCGGATCTTGGGCCCCTGCAGGTCCGCGAGGATCGCGACCGTGGTGCCCAGCTCTTCGCTGGCCCGGCGCAGGTTCTCGTAGGACGTATTGTGCACGGTGTGGTCACCGTGACTCATGTTGAGGCGAGCCACGTTCATTCCGGCCTGGATCGCCTGGGTGACGTTCTCGTACGAGGAGATGGCGGGGCCGATGGTGGCCACGATCTTCGCTCGACGCATGGGTGACTCCCTTTCGAATGGCGGATGGTTGGTGCATATGACGAAGCGGCCGGGTCGAGCAGCCTGGTGCTGCCCGACCGCGGCCGCTTCGCCGATGTCCGTTCCTACCTTAGCAACGAGCCCTGGGAATTGATATGGCAGGACTCATGGCGGGTGCCGGGAGGATCACGGATGCGGGCGGGTCACAGGCTCAGGTCGATCGCCCGCTCGGACGGGGTCACGGGTTCTGGCAACCGGGTCTGGCCTGTAAGGTGGCGTTCCACGTGAGCGGCGCACGCCCGGCCCTCCGCGATGGCCCACACCACGAGGGACTGCCCACGACCTGCGTCACCGCACGAGAACACCCCGTCCACGGCGGTCATGTAGGTCTCGTCCCGCGCCACGTTGTCCCGGGAGTCCAGCGCCACGGGTAGCTGCTCGGTGAGCTCGCGGGACTCGTTGCCCGTGAAGCCCAGGGCGAGCAGGACCAGGTCCGCAGGCAACACCTTCTCGGTGCCGGCCACGGGACCGCGGGAGCCGTCCTCGCGGTACTCGGTCTCCGCGACGCGCAGTCCCGTGACCCGGCCGTCCTGCCCCACGAACTCCACCGTGGAGGCCAGGTACGTGCGTTCGCCGCCCTCCTCGTGGGACGTGGAGACCTCGAAGACCCGGGGCATCATGGGCCACGGTTCCTCGTCCGCGCGGTCCACGGGAGGCTTGCGACCGATCGCGAGCGACGTCACGGACGCCGCACCTTGGCGCAGCGCGGTGCCGATGCAGTCGGAACCGGTGTCACCGCCGCCCAACACGATCACGTGCTTGCCGCGGGCGTCGATGGGGTCGGGGACGTGGTCCTCGGCCACCAGGTGGTTGGCCCGCACGAGGAAGTCCATGGCGTAGTGGATCCCCGCGAGCTCACGGCCGGGGATCGCAAGTTCACGGGGCCGCGTGGCACCCGTGGCCACGATCACGGCGTCGTAACGCCTGCGCAGCGCGTCCCACGTGATGTCCGTGCCGATCTCCACGCCCGGGCGGAACTTGGTGCCCTCCTGGCGCATGATCTCGAGCCGGCGTTCGAGCACGGACTTCTCGAGCTTGAAGTCGGGGATGCCGTAGCGCAGCAGACCGCCGATCCGGTCGTCCCGTTCGTACACGGCCACCGTGAACCCCGCCTGCGTGAGCTGCTGGGCCGCCGCGAGTCCGGCGGGACCGGAACCGACCACCGCGATCGTCTTGCCCACGAGCCGCTGCGGGACGTAGGGCTTGATGAGGTCGTCGTCGAACGCCTTCTCGCCGATCGCGTACTCGACCTGCTTGATGGTCACGGGCTCCTGGTTGATCCCGAGCACGCACGAGGACTCGCACGGCGCGGGGCACACGCGCCCGGTGAACTCCGGGAAGTTGTTGGTCGCGTGCATCCGCTCGGAGGCCTCGTCCCACCGGTCACGCCACACGAGGTCGTTCCACTCGGGGATGAGGTTGCCCAGGGGACACCCCTGGTGACAGAACGGCACACCGCAGTCCATGCAGCGCCCGGCCTGCTCGTGCAGCGTCCCCGCCTCCTGGCGTTGTTGCACCTCCGCCCAGTCCATGAGGCGCACCGGGACGGGGCGCTTGGGACGGTCCTCGCGTGTGCGGACCTTGAGAAAACCACGGGGATCAGCCACGGCCGGTCACCTCCAGAATCTTGTGCCAGGTGCCGTCGCCGTCCGGGTCGTCCCCGGCGGCTTCGGCCTCGTTGCGCAGTGCGAGCACCGCGGAGTAGTCCCGCGGCAGCAGTTTGGTGAAGCGCGACATCGTGCGGTCCGGGTCCGCGAGCAGTTGACGCGCGAACTCGGACCCTGTCTCCTCACCGTGGCGCTTGATGAGGTCGGCGAGCAACTCACGGTCGTTGGCGTCCGGGTGCTCGAGGTGCAGTTCACCGCTCTCGCGGGCCTGCTTGTTCACGTCCCGCTCGTCCAGGTCCAGCACGTATGCCACACCGCCGGACATCCCGGCCCCGAAGTTGCGGCCCGTCTCACCCAGCACCACGGCCACACCCCCGGTCATGTACTCGCAGCCGTGGTCACCGATGCCCTCGACCACCGCGGTGGCCCCGGAATTGCGCACCAGGAAGCGCTCCCCCACGGTGCCGTTGAAGAACATCTCGCCGCTCGTGGCGCCGTAACCGATCACGTTGCCCGCAATCACGTTCTCGTGGGCCACGAATCCGGCGTCGCGCGGGGGCCGCACGACGATCCGTCCGCCGGAAAGGCCCTTGCCCGTGTAGTCGTTCGCGTCCCCCTCGAGCCGCAGCGTGATACCGCGGGGCACGAAGGCGCCCAGCGACTGGCCGGCCTGACCGGTCAGGGTCACGTCGATCGTGTCATCCGGCAGTTCCCGGGTCCCGAGCGCGCTGGTCACGGTGTATCCGAGCATCGTGCCCACGGCGCGGTCCGTGTTGATCACGCGTTCCTGTACGCGCACGGGTTCACCGCGTTCGATCGCCGGCTGCGCGAGCGGGATGAGCTTCGTGTCGAAGTGCTTCTCGAGCTCGTGGTCCTGGACGCCGGTATTGCGCAGTCCGTCCGTGACCCCTTCCGCGCGGAACGAATCGAGCACGGGGCTCAGGTCCAGCCCCTTGGCCTTCCAGTGCGCCACGGCCTCCCGCGTGCGCAGTACCTCGGCGTGCCCCACGGCCTCCGCGATGCTGCGGAACCCGAGTTCGGCGAGGATCTCGCGCACCTCTTGAGCAATGAACTCGAAGAAGTTCACCACGTGCTCGGCCTTGCCCGTGAAGCGCTTGCGCAGTTCGGGGTTCTGCGTGGCAACTCCCACGGGGCACGTGTCCAGATGGCACTTGCGCATCATGATGCAGCCCTCCACCACGAGCGGCGCCGTGGCGAAGCCGAATTCCTCGGCGCCCAGCAACGCGGCGACGACGACGTCGCGCCCCGTTTTGAGCTGGCCGTCCGCCTGCACGACCACGCGCTCGCGCAGCCCGTTCAGCCGCAGGGTCTGCTGGGTCTCCGCGAGTCCCAGCTCCCACGGCATGCCCGCGTGCTTGAGCGAGTTCAGGGGCGCCGCGCCCGTGCCGCCGTCGTGGCCGGAGACCAGTACGACGTCGGCCTTGGCCTTGGTCACGCCCGCCGCGACCGTGCCAATCCCGCGTTCTGACACGAGCTTGACGTGCACGCGAGCGCGAGGGTTGGCGTGCTTGAGGTCGTAGATCAGCTGCGCGAGGTCCTCGATCGAGTAGATGTCGTGGTGCGGCGGCGGGGAGATCAGCGAAACCCCCGGGGTCGCGTGGCGCGTGCGCGCGATCCATGGGTAGACCTTCTGCGCCATGAGCTGCCCGCCCTCGCCGGGCTTGGCGCCCTGGGCCATCTTGATCTGCAGGTCGTCCGCGGTCGCGAGGTACAGGCTCGTGACCCCGAACCGGCCAGAGGCCACCTGCTTGATCGCGGAACGCCGCTCGGGGTCGATCAGCCGCTCGACGTCCTCACCGCCCTCGCCCGTGTTGGACTTGGCGCCCAGACGGTTCATGGCGATCGCGAGCGTCTCGTGGGCCTCCGCGGAGATCGAGCCGTAGCTCATGGCACCCGTGGAGAACCGCTTGACGATCTCACTCACGGGCTCCACCTCGTCGATGTTCACGGGCTCGCGCGTGAACGCGAAACTCATGAGTCCGCGCAGGGTCGCGAGCTCCTTGGCCTGGTCGTCCACGCGGGACGTGTAGGACTTGAAGATGTCGTAGCGGCCCGTGCGGGTCGCGTGCTGCAACCGGAAGACCGTGTGCGGGTCGAACAGGTGCCGCGGTCCCTCGCGGCGCCAGTCGTACTCGCCGCCCGTGGCGAGGTCCCGGTGCGGTTCGGTGACGCCGTCCTCCGGATAGGCCAGGCGGTGTCGGGACTGGATCTCCGCGGCGATCACGTCCAGACCCACACCCTCGATCTGGGTCCGTGTGCCCGCGAAGTAGTCGTCCACGAGCTCGCTCGACAGGCCCAGGGCCTCGAACGTCTGCGCACCGCAGTACGACTGCACGGTGGAGATGCCCATCTTGGACATGATCTTCTGCACGCCCTTGCCCAGCGCCTTGATGAGGTTCGCCACGGCCTGTTCTTCCGTGACCCCCCGGATCTCCCCGCGGCGCACGAGTTCCTCGGCGGATTCCATGGCCAGGTAGGGGTTCACGGCCGACGCCCCGTAGCCCAGCAGCAGGGCCACGTGGTGGACCTCCCGCACGTCCCCCGATTCCACGATCAGGGCCACCTTGGTGCGGGTCGCCGAACGCAACAGGTGGTGGTGCACGGCGGAGGTCAGCAGCAGGGACGGGATGGGAGCCCACACGCCGTTGGAATCCCGGTCGGAGATGATGACGAACTGCACCCCGCGGTTCACGGCCGCGGAGACCTTCTCGCAGATCTCCGCGATCCGGGCCCGCAGCGAGTCCGCACCGTCCACCGGACGGTACAGCCCGCGCACGCGCAGGCTCAGGGGCACGCCGTCGTCGTCCAGGTGAACGAACTGGTCCAGCTGGTCGTTGTCGATCACCGGGAAGTTCAGCTGGATCTGGCGCGTCCGGGTCTGCTGCGTGGAGAGCATGTTGGCCATGGGCCCCACGGCACCGGCCATGGACGTGACGAGTTCCTCGCGGATCGCGTCGAGCGGCGGGTTGGTTACTTGCGCGAAGGACTGCACGAAGTAGTCGAACAACAGCCGCGAGCGGTTGGACAGCACCGCCACGGGCGTGTCCGTGCCCATCGCGTAGATGGGCTCGGCGCCGGCCACGGCCATGGGACCGATGATCAGCTTGAGCTCTTCCTCGGTGTAGCCGAAGGTCTTCTGCCGCAACCGGATGGAGTGCGGCGGGTGGGTCATGTGCTCGCGTTCGGGCAGCTCCGTGATGGGCAGCACCGAGTCCCGCACCCAGTCCTGCCACGGCTTGGTGGCGGCGAGTTCGGCCTTGATCTCGCTGTCCTCCACGATCCGGCCCTCGTCCGTGTCCACGAGGAACATGGTCCCCGGGGACACCCGGCCCTTGCGGACGACGACGCGCTCCCCCACGTCCACGACGCCCACCTCGGACGCGAAGATCACCAGACCGTCGTCGGTCTGCCAGAACCGCCCCGGGCGCAACCCGTTACGGTCCAGGACCGAGCCCACGCGCACGCCGTCCGTGAAGGACACGCACGCGGGACCGTCCCACGGCTCCATGAGCGTGGCGTGGTACTGGTAGAAAGCCTTGAGCTGCGGATCCATGGTCTCATGGTTCTGCCACGCCTCCGGGATCAGCATGAGCATGGTCTCGGTCACGGGCCGGCCCGCGAGCTGGAGCAGCTCGGCGACCTCGTCGAGCGACTGCGAGTCGGACGCGCCCTCCGAGCAAATGGGGAAAAGGTCCTCGGGCTGGCGGCCCAGCACGGCCCCGGACAGCGAGGACTGGCGTGCGCGCATCCAGTTGCGGTTGCCCACCACGGTGTTGATTTCACCGTTGTGTGCGAGCGTTCGCATGGGCTGGGCGAGCGGCCAGGACGGGAACGTATTGGTGGAGAAGCGCGAGTGCACCACCGCGAGCTTGGTCGTGAACCGCGGATCGGACAGGTCCGGGTAGAACGGTTCGAGCTGAGCCGTGGTGAGCATGCCCTTGTACACGAGCGTGCGGGACGAGAAGGACGGGAAGTACACCCCGAACTTGTTCTGCGCGCGCTTGCGCACGCGGAACGCCTTCTGGTCCAGTTCGAGCTGGGCGGCCACGGGATCGTAGGACGTTGCGTCCTGCGCGAACAGGGACGCCGCCCGCTCGTTGTGACTGCTGTCGGAGACGAAGAACTGCACGAACGTTGGCATCACGGCGCGCGCGGACGCGCCCACGGCGTCGTCGACCACGGGGACGTCGCGCCAGCCCAGGACCGTGAGGCGTTCCATGCGGGCGAGTTCCTCAAGCGAGCGCTTGAGCTCCTCGAGGTGCTTACCGCCGGTGGGCATGAACGCCGTGCCCACCACGTAGGCCCCCTGGGGCGGCAGCGGGAAGTCCACCACCTCGCGCAGGAACTCGTCCGGGATCTGGGTCAGCAGACCGGCGCCGTCCCCGGTGCCCTCGTCCCCACCCACCGCACCGCGGTGCTCGAGGTTGCGCAGGGCCGTGAGCGCGGCGTCCACGATGTCGTGGGAGGCCACGCCGTCCAGGGTGGCCACGACGGCCAGACCGCACGCGTCCTTCTCGTCCTCCGAGCGGTACAGGCCCTGATCCTCGGGCACCGCCGAGAAACGCTCGAACGGGGACACCGGTTCGGCGGCGTCGCGTGGTTCGGGTGCGTCCCGGCGGACGGGATCCGTGGTGCTCACGCGATGCTGCTCGCGGGAGTTCGGGGCTGCTATCTGGTCACTGCTCATGGCGGTACTCCTCACCAAGGGCTGGCAGGTCGAATGCGTCGAACGAGGCCCGGGGAGCACTCGGTGGGTGCGCAGCGGGCGACGCGGGATCCAGGTGACGCGCGTGTCCGCCCCGTTGCGGAAGGAAGCGGCCCGTGGGCCGTGGATCGAACCGGCGGGTCCCACGGATGAGCGGGACAGGCACGGTGCTCGGGTAATTTACCACGTAGGCCATGTCACACGAACATGCGTGACGGATCGCACGGACGACGACGCGGGCCCCGCGGAGTCGTGAAGAGCTCTGCGGGGTCCGCGTGCGGCGTCGTGGTCGGAGACCCGGAGGACGCGTCAGGAACGCACGGCCCGGGCAGGCTCGGCCGCTGCCCCGGCACGAGAGCGGGCACGCCTACCCAGGACCGCGAAGAGGAGGATGCCCGCGATGACGATCAGCAGCGAGGTCCACACGTGCACGCGCACACCGGCGATCATCAGGGCCGGGTCCACGCGCAGGAACAGCTCGATGAGCAGTCGCCCGATCCCGTAGTAGATCATGTACAGCGCGAAGATCCGCCCGTGCGGGTCCCGCATGCGGCGGTCGATTGCGAGCAGCAGCACCACACCCAGCAGGTTCCACAGGCTCTCATACAGGAACGTGGGGTGGAACAGCGTGTCCGCGGGCAGCCCCGCGGGGAAGTTCGGGGACGCCGGGGAGATCTCGAGCCCCCACGGCAGTGTGGTGGGTCTGCCGAACAGTTCCTGGTTGAACCAGTTGCCCCACCGTCCCACGGCCTGGGCAAGCAGGAGTCCGGGGGCCACGCAGTCCGCGAACACGGCGAGCGACAACCCGTTCTTGCGCGAGACGAACCACGCGGCCACGGCGCCGAACAGCACGGCACCCATGATGCCGAGTCCGCCCTCCCAGATCCGGAAGACGGCCAGGGGGTCCGCGCCGGGCCCGAAGTACCCGGCGGGGTCCGTGATCAGCACGTGGTAGGCGCGCGCCCCCACGATCCCGGCGAGCACCGCCCAGAACACGATGTCCCACAGTACGTCCGGGTCCTGACCGCACTGCTTCCAGCGCCGCATGGTGAGCCAGATGGCCAGGGCCATGCCGAGCAGGATGCACAGCGCGTAGAAGTGCACCGTGAGCGGCCCCAGGTGGATGCTGCTGATGCTCGGGGACGGGACGGAGGCGGGCAGCACCGGCGGCATCAGTCGCGTCCCGCGAGGTGCGCGGCGAGCTCACCCACGGCCTGCGGCCCGCCCTCACCGAGCGCGCGCACGAGAGCCGTGCCCACGATCACGCCGTCCGCGTACGCCCCGATCTCCAGCACGTGCTCGCGGCTGGACACCCCCAGGCCCACGCACACCCGCTCCGCACCGGCCCCGCGTGCGCGGGCGACGACGTCCTCGGCGGCCGAGGACACCTGGTCCCGGGCCCCGGTCACGCCCATCACGGACACCGCGTACACGAAGCCGGAGGCCGCGCTCACAGTCATGCCCATGCGCTCACGGGTCGTGGACGGGGCCACCAGGAAGATCCGGTCCAGACCGTGCTCCTCGGAGGCCGCGAACCATTCCGTGGCCTCGTCCGGGATCAGGTCCGGGGTGATGATCCCGGCTCCCCCGGCGTCCTTGAGCCGGCGCGCGAACTCGTCCACGCCCGCCTGCAGCACGGGGTTCCAGTACGTCATCACCACGGGGACCGCGTCCGTCTGCTCGGCGACGGCGCGCACCACGGTGAACGCGTCCTCGACCCGGAAACCGTTGGCGAGCGCCTGGGTGGTCGCCGCCTGGATGACCGGTCCGTCCATCACGGGGTCCGAGTAGGGGATGCCGATCTCGATGATGTCCGCGCCGTTGCGACCCAGGGCCACGGCGGCGGCGGCGGACTCCTCGACGGTGGGGTACCCGGCGGGCAGATAGCCCACGAGGGCCGGGCGGCCCTCGGCCTTGCACTGTTCGATCCGCCGCGACAGCGCGGAGTCCGCGCTGCGCGTGAGGTCACGTGGGACGATGCGTTCGGTCAAGCCCGCAGGGGTGTGCTCGGTGGTGCTCACAGTTGTTCGCCTTTCTGCGCCACGCGTTCCTCGTGGCTGTCCTGCGGGAGGAGGTCGAACCACTCCCCCGCGGTGGCCACGTCCTTGTCGCCGCGCCCGGAGAGCGAGACCACGATGATCTTCTGCGCCGCTTCCTCGGGCCCGAGTTCCGCGACCCAGCGGGCAGCGACCTCGCGGGCGCCGGCGAGCGCGTGGGAGGACTCGATGGCCGGGAGGATGCCCTCGGTGCGGCACAGCAGCCGGAAGGCGTCCATGGCCTGGACGTCCGTGACCGCTTCGTAGTTCACGCGCCCGATCGAGTGCAGGTAGGAGTGTTCCGGCCCCACGGCGGGGTAGTCCAGGCCGGCGGAGATCGAGTGGGACTCCACGGTCTGCCCGTCCGGGTCCTGCATGAGGAACGTCTTGGCGCCGTGCAGCACGCCCGGTCGGCCCAGTGTGATGGTCGCGGCGTGGCGGCCGGTCTGCACGCCGTCACCCCCGGCCTCGTTGCCGTAGAGCTGCACGGACTCATCGTCCAAGAAGCCGTGGAAGATCCCGATGGCGTTGGACCCGCCGCCCACGCACGCGGTCACGGCGTCCGGGAGGCGGCCTGCCTGCTCGAGGATCTGCGCGCGGGCCTCCTCACCGATCTGTTCGTGGAAGTAGCGGACCATAGCCGGGAACGGGTGCGGTCCGGCGGCGGTGCCGAGCAGGTAGTGAGTGGTCTCCACGGACGCGACCCAGTCCCGCAGGGCCTCGTTGATCGCGTCCTTGAGGGTGCGGGAACCGTTCTTCACGGCCACGACCTCCGCGCCCAGCAGCCGCATGCGCGCGACGTTGAGCGCTTGGCGGCGCGTGTCCTCCTCGCCCATGTACACGCAGCACTCCATACCGAACAGAGCCGCTGCGGTGGCCGTGGCCACACCGTGCTGGCCCGCGCCTGTCTCGGCGATCAGCCGTGTCTTGCCCATGCGCCGGGCCAACAGGGCCTGCCCCAGCACGTTGTTGATTTTGTGGGAACCGGTGTGGTTGAGGTCCTCACGCTTGAGGAACACGCGCACCCCGAGTTCCGCGCCGAAGCGCTCGGCCTCGGTGAGCAGGGAGGGCCGGCCGGAGTACTCGCGGGAGAGCCGCTGGAACTCGTCCTGGAAGGTCTCATCCGTACGAGCCTTGTCGAACGTCTCGGTCAGCTCGTCCAGGGCCGCCACGAGGGACTCGGGCATCCACCGGCCACCGAAGTCCCCGAAGTAAGGGCCCGGGGCGTGCCGGAGGGACTCGGCGTCCCGTGCGGAAGCCTCCCCCGAGACCTGGGCCGCGGCGAGTTCCTCCTGCGCGGCGGTCGGGGTGGCCCCAGCCAAGTACTCGGCCCGGGACATTGCGCCGACCTCCCGGAAGCGACCGATGGTCTGCGCGGGGTCCTCGGCGCGCACGAGCACCTCACCGGTCAGCACCGCGTTGGCGCCGTGGCCCGCGTACAACCGGATCTGCTCCTCCCCCAGGACACCGGACTCCGCCACGATCACGGCCTCGCGTGGCAACCGCTCGGCGAGCCGACCGAACGTGTCCACGTCCACGTCCAGGGTCTTGAGGTTGCGGGTGTTCACCCCGATGATCCGCGCACCCACGGCGACGGCGCGATCGATCTCCTCCTCGGTGTGCGTCTCCACGAGCGCATGCATGCCGAGGTGGTGGGTCAGCTCGAGCAGCTCCCGCAGGGTGGCGTCGTCGAGGGCCGCCACGATGAGCAGCACGATGTCCGCACCGTGCGCGCGGGCCTCCCACACCTGGTACTCCTCGACCACGAAGTCCTTGCGCAGCACGGGGATGCCCACGGCGCGGCGCACGGCGTCGAGGTCCGCGAGCGAGCCCCCGAAGCGGCGCTGCTCGGTGAGCACCGAGATCACGGAGGCCCCACCGCGCTCGTACGCGGCGGCCAGCTGCGCCGGGTCCTCGATCGCTGCGAGCGCACCCTTGGACGGGCTCGAGCGCTTGACCTCGGCGATCACCTGCACGGACGCGGGATCCGAACCGCGCAGCGCGGACTCGGCGTCCAGCGCGGGAGTCTGTTCCGCGGCGGCATGGCGCACGTCCTGCAGGGACACCGATGCCTTCCGGGTCTCGAGGTCCTCGCGCACCCCCTCGATGATCCGGTCCAGCACCGTACCGGTGTGCTGCTGCGTCATGCGATTCCTCACTTAGTTCTCGGTGCACGCCGGCGTACGGTGCACCCAGCGCGCGGACGACGATGACCAGTTCCCCGACAGCGCGGAACTGGTCATCGACGGATGAATGCGGTACCGATCCCCTGCGGCTATCAGTGGGACTTGGTCTTGGACCCGCCCTTGCCGTACCCCATGGACTTGAGCACGCCGCCCACGATCACGCCCACGATGATCAGACCGATGCCCACGACCGTCACAGGGACCGAAGCCATCACGAAACCCACGCAGCCCACGATGACACCCACGGTCATCACGCCCACACAGGCCCACGCGGCCACGGTGTTGCCGTGGCCCACCGCGGCGGTGTGGTCCAGGATGATCTGATCGGTGTTCGACATGCGTGTCCACTCTCCCGTGCCGGTTGAGCCGCTCGGCTCTTGGATTGCCGGTCCCGCGTGAGCCGTGGGACCGAGGATTCTCTGACCCCATTGTGCCACTTCCCGGCGCGTGCGCGCCGCAGCCCACGCGGTTCAGTCGGTTTGTGTAGGGTCCTCGCCGCGGGTCAGCGCGTCCCACGTGTCGATGTCGTCCACGTGCTCCGCGGCCTGGGTCTCCCCTGCCGAGGCCTCGCCACCCCGCGGGTGCATCGCGGCCGTCGTCGCGGCGGTTCCCACGCTGCCGGCGACCGCAGCGCGATCGTAGCGTTGCGCATTGCGCCGTCGCGCGTGCCGGGCGACCACCGCGAGCCACACGCCGCACAGTGCGAGCAGCACCGCGGCGGTCACGGCGGCCCGCGGCCACCCGGTAAGGGCGTAGTCCCCGCCGTCGTTGATCACACCCGTCTGCGCGCCGACCGTGGGTTGCGCGGCCGCGCGCGGGTCCCCCGTGACGGCCAGCACCGCGAGCATCGCGCCCACGCCCGCTAGCGCGGCGACGACGCCCACGATCGTGCGCAGTACCCGGCCTCCCAGCGCGGAGGCCACCGCCGCGACGGCGGCGACAAGACCCAGGGCGGTGACGGCCGGAGCGGCGTCGGCCCCGGGGACGTCCACCGTGACCGACTGCAGGGACGTGGGGACGTCCGCGTGGATCCAGGTGGCGGTGGTCGTGGCGAACAACGCCAGGGCACACAACAGCGTGACCAGGACGGCGGGTGCGGTGCGGCGCAGCAACGTCAGCTCCTCGGGGGACGGGAGGCCCGGGTGTCCGTGCCCGGCTCGCGCAGGGTCTGGGCGATCAGCGCGGCGCGCAACGGCGCGGTGGCCTTGTTGAGGGATTCCTGGGCCTCGGACTCGGGATCCGAATCAGCCACGATACCGCCGCCCGCCTGGACGTACGCCGTACCCTCGAGCAGCAGCGCCGTGCGGATCGCGATCGCCATGTCCATGTTCCCCGCGAAGTCCATGTAGCCCACGACGCCGCCGTAGACGGCCCGGCGCAGCGGCTCGTACTCGTCGAGCAGGCGCAACGCGCGAGGCTTGGGCGCGCCCGAGAGCGTGCCCGCGGGGAACGTGGCGGCGAGGACGTCGTAGGCGGTGACGTCCTCGCGCATGCGCGCGACCACCGTGGAGCACAGGTGCATGATGTGGCTGAAACGCTCGATCTCCATGAACTCGCTCACGTCCACGCTGCCGGGCTCGGCGACCTTGGAGAGATCGTTGCGGGCCAGGTCCACGAGCATGAGGTGTTCCGCGCGTTCCTTCTCGTCCGCGAGCAGGTCCTGGCCCAGGGCTACGTCCTCGTCCACCGTGGCACCGCGCGGGCGGGAGCCCGCGATCGGGTGGGTCATGGCCTGGCGGCCCGTGACCGTCACGAGCGCCTCGGGTGAGGAACCCACGATCGAGTACGGCCGACCTTGGGCGTCCTCAAACGAGTACAGGTACATGTACGGGCTCGGGTTGATCCGGCGCAGCGTGCGGTAGACGTCCAGCGAGCTCGCGTGGCACTCAGCCTCGAAGCGGCGCGAGACCACCACCTGGAAGATGTCGCCGTCCACGATCGCCTGCTTGCCGCGGTCGATCGCGGACATGAACAGCTCCCGGTCCCACGACTGGCGCGCGACGGACTCCACGTCCGTGAGCTCCGGTGCTCCCTGCTCCGCGATGGACACCGTAGTGCGCTCGAGCGGGGTGGCCAGGCGAGTCACCATGGAGCGCAACCGGGACACGGCGTCGTGGTAGGCGGCATCCACGTTCTCGTCCGTGCCGTTGACGTTCACGGCATTGGCCACGAGCAGCACGGAGCCGTCCTTGCTGTCGTGCACGGCCATGTCCGCGACCAGGTTCATGGCCAGCTCGGGCATGTGCAGGTCATCCTCGGGCGGGTTGGGCAGGGTCTCCCAGCGGCGCACGGCCTCCCAGCCCACGAAACCCACCATCCCGCTCGTGAGCGGTGGGACGGCCTCGAAGGGTGCGGTGTGCAGCAACTGCATGGTCGCGCGCAGGGCGTCGAGGGGATCGCCGTCCACCGGTGCCCCGGCCGGTGCGTCACCGATCCAGTGCGCCTGCCCGTCCCGGGAGGTCAGCGTGGCCACGGAACCGGCACCCACGAACGAGTAGCGGGACCACACCCCGCCCTCCGCGGCGGACTCGAGCAGGAACGTGCCCGGGCGGGGTTCGCCCTCGCGGGTCACGAGCGCGCGGTACAGACCCACGGGGGTCAGTGAGTCCGCGAGCACCGTGGTGCGCACCGGGATCACGCGGCGGGTCGCGGCATACTGCCGGAACTCCTCAAGGGTGGGGGTGATGCTGCCGAGTTCGTGCATTTAAACCGCCTGTTCCGCGTGGAGGTCTCGATCGTCGAAACACGTGCGCGAGCCCGTGTGGCATGCCGCGCCGTGCTGGTCCACCTGCACGAGCAGGGCGTCCCCGTCACAGTCCAGGCTCACGGAGTGCACGCTCTGGTAGTGCCCGGAGGTGTCCCCCTTGCGCCAGTACTCCTGGCGGGACCGCGACCAGAAGGTCACGCGACCCTCGGTCAGGGTGCGGTGCAGGGCCTCGTCGTTCATCCAGCCCAGCATGAGCACCTCCTTGGTGTCGTACTGCTGGATGATCGCCGCCACGAGTCCCGCCTCGTTGTGCGAGAGCTGCTCGGCGATGCGGGGGTCCAGGTTGTGGGTCGTGAACGCGTCCGTGGCGGTACTCATCCGCGTCTCCTGGTTCTGGGACATCAGCGCACCTCGTAACCTGCGGCACGCAGGGCGTTCTTGACGTCCGCGATCGCGTCGTCCGGGCCGAAGTGGAACACCGAGGCCGCCAGCACCGCGTCCGCGCCGGCGGCGACCGCGGGCGGGAAGTGCTCGGGTGCCCCGGCCCCGCCCGACGCGATGAGCGGAACGTTTACCCGATCCCGCACGGCGGAGATCATCTCCAGGTCGAAGCCCTCGCGGGTCCCGTCCGCGTCCATCGAGTTGAGCAGGATCTCCCCGACCCCGCGTTCCTCGGCCTCCCGGGCCCACTCGAGCGCGTCCAGGCCCGTGAGCGTGCGCCCACCGCGCGTGGTGACCTCGAAACCGGACGGGGTGTTGCCCGTGCGTTTCGCGTCCAGGGACAGCACGAGCACCTGGTTGCCGAAACGGTTCGTGATCTCGTCGATGACCTCCGGGCGCGTGACCGCCGCGGTGTTGATCGAGGCCTTGTCCGCGCCGCAGCGCAGCAACCGGTCCACGTCCTGTGCCGTGCGCACGCCGCCGCCCACGGTCAGGGGGATGAACACCTTCTCGGCGGTGCGGGCCACGACGTCGAACATGGTGTCCCGCTCGCTCGAGGACGCGGTCACGTCCAGGAACGTGAGCTCGTCCGCGCCGGCCAGGTTGTAGCGCGCCGCGAGTTCCACAGGATCCCCCGCGTCCCGCAGGTTCTCGAAGTTCACGCCCTTGACCACGCGCCCGGCATCGACGTCCAGACACGGAATGACTCGTACGGCCACACCCATTACGCCACCGTCCTCACTGCTCTCGACTTCTCTTCGCCCGCGCCCGCGTCAGATCCGCGCGGCCTGGATGGGTGAGACCAGGATGGCCCGGGCCCCCACCTCGTAGAGCGCGTCCATGACCTTGTTGGTGTCGCTCTTGCGCACCATCGCGCGAACGGCCACCGCGCCGTCGTGACCGAGCGGGGAGATCGTGGGGCCCTGCATACCCGGGGTGATCTCGGTGGCGGCGGGCAGCAGGTCCTCGGTGATGTCGTAGTCCATCATCACGTACTGCCGCGCGACCAGCACACCCTGCAGACGACGTCGCAGCACGCGCAGTCCCTCGGGTTCCGGTTCGTCGCCGCGGCGGATGAGCAGCGCCTCGGAGGTCATGATCGGTTCGTCGAAGATCTCGAGGCCCGCCGCGCGCAGGGTGTTGCCGGTCTCCACGACGTCCGCGATCGCGTCCGCGACACCCAACCGGATGGAGGATTCTACGGCGCCGTCCAGGCGGACGACCTCGGCATCTACGCCGCGGTCCGCGAGGTAACGCTCCAGCAGCAACTGGTAGCTCGTGGCGATCCGCTTGCCCTCGAGTTCCTGCACGGACTCGAACTGGCCGCGCGGGCCGGCCAACCGGAAGGTGGAACGGGCGAAGTCCAGGCCCAGCTCCTCCTCGGCCTCCGCGCCGGAATCGAGCAGCAGGTCCCGTCCGGTGATCCCCAGGTCCAGGGTGCCGCCACCCACGTAGATCGCGATGTCCCGCGGGCGCAGGTAGAAGAACTCCACGTGGTTGTCGTTGTCCACGAGCACGAGTTCCCGGGTGCTGCGCCGCTGCCGGTAACCGGCCTCGGTGAGCATGGTGATGGCGGCTTCGGACAGCGCGCCCTTGTTGGGCACGGCTACTCGCAGCATGGGATTCCTTTCCGCGGGGCGCAGATGACGGGGATCGGGGCGGTGCCCGGAGCGGGTGACGCGCGGGGCTCAGAGGTACTTGTAGACGTCCTCGAGGCTCATACCCTTGGCGATCATCATGACCTGCACGTGGTAGAGCAACTGGGAGATCTCCTCAGCGGCCTCGGCGTCGGACTCGTACTCGCACGCCATCCAGACCTCGGCGGCCTCCTCGACGACCTTCTTCCCGATGCCGTGGATCCCGGAGTCCAGTTCCGTGACGGTCCTGGATCCCTCGGGGCGTTGCTCGGCCTTGGTGCGCAGTTCGGTGAAGAGGTCTTCGAAGGTTTTCACCCCTTCAGGGTAATGGGTGCGCGTGCCCGTCCCGAACGCGTGGCACATGCACGCCGCTCGCGGCCGGCCTCCGCGGATCGAGCGTGGCGGACCGGCCGCGAGCGCCTGCTCCGTTCAGACCCCGTGCTCGCGCAGGGTCAGGGCGGTGCTCAGGGCGGCGTGGGCCGCCTCGTAGCCCTTGTCCTCGTGCGAGCCCTCGAGGCCGGCGCGGTCCAGGCCCTGTTCCTCCGTGTCACACGTGAGTACGCCGAAGCCCACCGGGGTCCCGGTGGCCACGGACACGTCCGTGAGTCCGGAGGTCGCGGCGTGGCACACGTAGTCGAAGTGCGGGGTGCCGCCGCGGATCACGACGCCGAGCGCGACCACCGCGTCCGCCGTCTCCGCCAGGCGGCGGGCGGCCACGGGCAGCTCGAAGCTTCCGGGCACGCGCACCCGCACGACCGTGCCGGTGTTCGCTTCCGTGAGGGCGCGCAGGGCGCCGTCGAGCAGCCCGTCCATGATCGTCGTGTGCCAGCTCGCGGCGACCACGGCCACGGTCAGGTCCGAGGCGTCGAGGTCCGAGGCGAGGATGGCCGGGGCGCCGTGTCCGCTCATGATGTTTCTCCTGGGTTGAGGTGGGTCAGGTGGTGGTGCATGCGGTCGCGCTTGGTTCGCAGGTAGTCCAGGTTCTCGGTGCGCGCGTGGACCTCGTGGGGGATCACGTCCGCCACGGTGATCCCGAGCGCCTCGAGCTTGGCGACCTTGTCCGGGTTGTTGGTCAGCAGCCGCACCGTGGTCAGGCCCATGGCCGCGAGGATCCGGGCGGCGGCGGTGTAGTCCCGGGCCTCCGCGGGCAGCCCGAGCATGGTGTTGGCGTCCACGGTGTCCGCTCCGCCGTCCTGGAGCTTGTAGGCGCGCAGCTTGTTGATCAGCCCGATCCCGCGGCCCTCGTGGTTGCGCAGGTACAGCACCGTGCCCCCGTGGCGGGAGATCCGTTCCAGCGCAAGGTGCAGTTGCGGTCCGCAATCACAGCGCCACGAGCCGAAGACGTCCCCGGTGAGGCACTCGGAATGCAGCCGCAGCAACGGTGGCAGAGCGGCTTCGTCGGCGGGCGGGGGTGCCGTGAGCGAGACGTGCTCGGCGGCGGGGATCCCCGACGGCTCCGGAACGCGCCAACCGGTCACCGAGAACGTGCCGTACTCGGAGGGCACGGTCACGGGGTCGCTGTGGTGCAGGGGCTCCGCTCCCGGCGCCGCGTGATTGTCGGCCGGTGACGCGTGTTCGGGGATCTCACCGTGGTCGAAAACGCTCATGCGATGCGGTCTCCCTCCCCCGTGGTGTCCACCGACGGCGCGGTGGCGCCCCCGGCGACGTCGACGGCGCTCGGTCGAGTTGTGCCCTTCGCGTCCTGAGCCGCGGCACCGGCGTCGTTCGCGGCCGCCCGCGGGACGGCGTCCTCAGCGGCATCCGTCGCGTCCAGGTGGGCGATCAGATCGGCGATGCTGATCATTACGAGCCCGTGCTCGTCCGCGAACCGCCGCAGGGCGGGGGCGCGCAGGGGCTGCCCGGCGTCGTCGACGATCTCCGCGATCGCACCCACGGGCTCGCACCCCGCGAGCCGCGCGAGCTCCACGGCGGCCTCGGTGTGCCCCGCGCGTTCGCGCACCCCGCCACTGACCGCGCGCAGCGGCAGGATGTGGCCGGGCCGCGTGAGCTCGGCCGCGGTGGTGCCGGGCAGCGCGAGCAGTCGTGTGGTCAGCGCCCGGTCCCGCGCGCTGATCCCGGTGGTGATCCCGGTGCGGGCGTCGCACGTCACGGTGTACGCCGTGGCCTTGGCGTCCTCGTTGTGTTCGGTCATGGGCGGCAGGGCAAGCCGGTCCGCGCGCTCGTCGGTCATGGGCACGCACACCACCCCGGAGCTGTGCCGGATCGTGAAGCCCATGAGGGGCTGGGTCGCGTGCTGGGCCGCGAACACCAGGTCGCCCTCGTTCTCCCGGTCCTCGTCGTCCACGACAACGACCGCGGCACCCGAGGCCATCGCGGCCACGGCGTCCGCGACCGGATCGAGAACGACGCCGCGCGGTGTCGCGGGTGCCGCGTACGAGGCCAGGCGCTCGGCGTACTTGGCGAGCACGTCCACCTCGAGGTTGACGGTGGAACCCGGCGTGCGAGCGCCGAGCGTGGTCGCGCGCAGGGTCTCCGGGATCAGCCCCACCTCGAACCACGCCTCGGGCTCGTCCGTGGAGTTCACCGCAGTGACCGTGAGGGACACGCCGTCCACGGCGATCGAACCCTTGACCGCGATGTAGCGTGCAAGAGCCACGGGGACTCTGATCCGCACGGTCTCCCATCCGGTGTGGGACGTGCGCTGCACCACGGTGCCCACGCCGTCCACGTGCCCCTGGACCACGTGCCCGTCCAGGCGCTGCCCGGCTGCGGTGCAGCGTTCCACGTTCACCAGGTCACCGTGTCCGAGCGCCCCCAGGGTGGTCAGGCGCAGTGTCTCGCCCATGACGTCCGCGGTGAAGTCCCCGACCGCGCCCGAGGGGACCGCGGTCAGGCACACCCCGTTGACCGCGAGTGAGCCGCCGTGGGGCAGGTCCGCGACGAGTGGCCCCGCGGACACGTGCAGCCGGGCGGCGTCCTGCGCCAACCGTTCCACACGTTCCACGGTGGCCTGGGCTTCGACAATTCCGGTGAACACTGATTCTCCTTGGGGATCCGGGGTGCGCGGGGTTCTCGGGAACATCCCGGCGCGAGGTCTTGGTGTGCTGCGTCAGTTCAGGGGCGTGTCATGGGGCGTCGGGTACGGGACCCGCGGGCCGCAAGTGCCACCGTCCATCGACGCCCACGCGGCTGATCGCCTCCATCTGCTCCGTGGCCTCTTCGTGGCCGGGGCGCGCGAGGTCCGCCGGGTGCCGCGCGGGGTCACCGCGCCATGACGACGCCGCGGCAAGCGTCCCGATCCCGAGCGACGCGACCGACGCCGCGCCGTCCCCGAGGATCAGTGGGGCCTGGTACAACCACAGCTCGTCCACGAGATCGGCGGCGAGGAACGCGGCGGACACCGTGGGCCCGCCTTCCACGAGCACGTGGGAAACCCCGCGTTCACGGAGGTGCTGTAACGCCTCGGCGGGATCGTGCGTGGTGAGGTGGATGAACCGCCCGTCGTGCCCGCGGTCGGCGCATGCGACCTCTCCGTGATCCGTTCCGGTGTCTCCCGGGGCTCCACGTTCGGTGTCTTCCCGGGGCGCGCGGTCGACGACGCCGCGCCGGACCTTGGCATCCACGGGCACGGGGCGGGTGCTCATGACTGCCCGCAGGGGTTGCCGCGCGAGGGGTTCACCCGCGGCATCCCGCGCAGTCAGGGTCGGGTCGTCCGCGCGCAGGGTCCCGCCGCCCACCAGGATCGCGTCCACCCGGGTGCGCAGGGCGTGGCCCTGATCCCGAGCGGGTGCACCCGTGATCCACTGGCTCGTCCCGTCCGCGGCGGCCACGCGGCCGTCGATCGTCTGCGCGAGTTTCAGCGTCACGAACGGTCGCGCATCATGCTGGGCGATGAACCAGCGGTCATTGAGATCGTGGGCTTCCCTCGCGAGCAGCCCCTGACGCACGTCCACCCCGTGTGCGGCGAGGAACGCGCCGCCCCCGCGGGCGGTGTCCGTGCCGTCGGCCACCGCGTAAATGACCCGGGGGATCCCCGCGTCGAGGATCGCGCGCGAGCACGGGCCGGTGCGTCCGGTGTGGTTGCAGGGTTCGAGGGACACGACCATGGTGGTGTCCTCGAGAGGTGTCCCCGCCTCACGGGCCAGACGCAGGGCGTCCGCCTCCGCATGCGGGGTGCCCGCCCCGCGGTGATGACCCACGTGCAGGATCTCCCCCGCGGCGGAGAGGATCACGGCGCCCACCACGGGATTGGCCCCGCGGATCCCCCGCCGAGCCGCTTCCAGAGCCGCGCGCATCGCCTCGTGTTCCGCGGCCGAGAAGTCGTGGGACGGCTCCGCCCCCGGACGGGAGCGGGGCGCGGGCCCCGGCGCAGCGGCGTCGTCGTACGCCGTCACTTCTCGTCCTCACCCACGGATAGGCGCAGGTCCGGGAAGCCCGTCTCGATCGTCGCGCGACGGCGCTGGCGCGTATTCACGCGCCACCACACGAAGAACCCTGCGAGCGTGAACGCGCCGTAGAACACGTACATCAAGCCCGAGGCGTAGTAACCGGCGGAGAACAGGAGGGGCACGCCCACGATGTCCACGGCGACCCACAACAGCCAGAACTCGACCCAGCCCTTGGCCATCCCGAGCGTTGCGAGCAGCGAGCCCATGAAGATCCAGGCGTCCGCCCACACGGGTTCGTACGAGCCCAGGGCGCGGAAGATGGGTGTGAGAAGTGCCGTCCCGAACACGAGGGCGACCACGAGGAACACGCGTTCGCGGGCGGTGGCCCAACGCGGGGACACGGCCTCCTCGGACGCCCCGCGGGACCGGCGCCACTGCACCCAGCCGTACACGGACACCGCGATGAACATGACCTGACGGCCGGCCTGACCCAACAGGTTCACGGGGTTGGGGGTGTCGAACACCGCGCCCAGGAAGACGGTCAGCAGGATCGCGTTGCCCACGATCCCCACGGGCCACGCCCACACTTTGCGGCGCATCCCGCCCAGCGCGGACAACAGCCCGAACACGTTGCCGAGCACCTCGCGCCACAGGATGAAACCGTCACCCACCCGCAACTGCGCGTCGAACAACCAACGCAGGACGTCCACGGTGTCTCCTCTCACCCGCCACTGTCGGTGGTCCCGGGGAGGAATGCGCACACGCGTCGAACACGATCACGCGGCGGAGCACGTCACAGCACCACCCGACGGACCGCGATCGCGTGCGACCGCGCACGGTCAGGACGCCGTGACGCTCACGTGTGCCTACCATCCAGACTGTACTGTCGGTACCGGATTTCCACCGGTTCGGCCGATCCCTCCGTGCGCATCCTCGGTGGTTCCCACGGGAACCTGCTCGGTGCTGGGCACGGTGTTCACGGTTCGCGGACTGTCACCGCCGGTTCGGAATTGCACCGACCCCGGAACACGTTGCTGCGCTCATTATGCCACGCGGCCTCACCATGCCCATGATCGGGGACACCGCGCGGTCACGTCCTGTTCTTCCGGCCGTTCTCCCGGCCCTGCAGATCCGAGAGCAGTCCGGCGACGCGGGCCTTGATGGCGTCGCGGATCCTGCGCACGTCCGCGAGGGGCTGACCGGCCGGGTCGTCGAGGTCCCAGTCCTCGTAGCGCTTGCCCGGAAACACGGGGCAGGTGTCCCCGCAGCCCATGGTGATGACGACGTCGGAGGCCCTGACCTGCTCCGTCCGCAGGATCGTGGGCACGGCTGCGGTGATGTCTATGCCCTCCTCAGCCATCGCCTCCACGGCCACCGGGTTCAGGCTCTCTGCCGGTTCGGACCCGGCCGAACGGACATCGATGCTCCCGCCTGACATCGCGGCCAGGTAGCCCGCCGCCATCTGGGAGCGGCCCGCGTTGTGGACGCAGACGAAGAGCACGGTCGGTTTCGTGGGTGATGGTGCGCTCATGATGCGGTCTCCCGGGTTCGGTGGGTGGGGACGGAGGGATCGTTCGGGAACACGCGCGGGCCGGCCCACAGGGCCACGTAGACCAGGCCGATCAGGACGGGCACTTCGATCAACGGCCCCACGACGCCGGCCAGTGCCTGCCCGGAGGTAACACCGAAGGTGCTGATGGCCACGGCGATCGCCAGTTCGAAGTTGTTGCCCGACGCGGTGAAGGCCACCGTGGCCGACTTGCCGTAGTCGAGCCCCACCGCTTTCGAGGCGAAGAGGCCGATGACGAACATCACAACGAAGTACACGAGCAACGGCAGCGCGATCCTGACCACGTCGAGGGGCTGTGAGGTGATGGCGTCCCCCTGGAGCGCGAAGAGCATCACGATGGTGAACAGGAGGCCGTACAGGGCCCACGGGCCGATCGCGGGGAGGAACTTCTCCTCGTACCAGTCCCGACCCTTCGCCCGTTCACCCAGGACGCGGGTGAGGAAGCCGGCGAGCAGGGGGATGCCGAGGAACACCAGGACGGATCCCACGATCGCCCCCACGGAGAATTCGGCCGTGGTGGTCGGCAGCCCCAGCCACGACGGCAGGACCTGGAGGTAGAACCACCCCAGAGCGCCGAAGGCAACGACCTGGAAGACGGAGTTGATGGCCACGAGCACGGCCGCACTCTCCCGGTCACCGCATGCCAGGTCGTTCCAAATCAGGACCATGGCGATACACCGGGCCAGGCCCACGATGATCAACCCGGTGCGGTACTCGGGCAGATCGGGCAGGAACACCCAGGCGAGCACGAACATCACCGCCGGTCCCACGACCCAGTTGAGCACGAGTGACAGGCCCAGCAATCGTTTGTCACCGGTCACCCGGCGGGTCTCGTCGTAGCGCACCTTCGCCAGGACGGGATACATCATCACCAGCAGACCGAGTGCGATCGGCAGCGACACCTGTCCGATCGTCATGGCTTCCAAAGCCGTGTTCAGCCCCGGCACCAGGCGTCCCAGCAGAAGGCCCGCACCCATGGCCAGCAGGATCCAGGCCGGCAGCCACCGGTCCAGGAACGACATGCTCTGCCTCACCGGTGCGGAGGCGATGGTGGTACTCATGGGCGGCGAGCTCCTCGTATCGACGGTTATCTATGGGACACACGCTACGAGGTCATATAGATGTCCGTCAATGTAAAATCTTGGTATGAAAGCACCCGCGCAACGACCCGAGCTGATCGATGAGAAAGCAACCGAGTGCTGCTCGCTCGCCTCCTCGCCGCTCGGGGCCGGCGAGGCCGAGCGCATGACCGCGAAGCTCAAGGCGCTCTCCGACCCGACGCGCCTGCGGTTGCTCTCCCACATCGCCGCGCAGGGCTGCGACACAGTGTGCGCCTGCGACCTGCTGGACGTCCTCGACATCAGCCAGCCCACCGTGAGTCATCACCTCAAGAAGCTGGTGGACGCCGGACTGCTCACACGCGAGCAGCGCGGCAAGTGGGCGCACTACACCGTGGTGCGCGGCGCCTTCACGGAACTGCGTGAACTCCTGGACCTGCGCTGACAGGCAGGGCGTTCTCCGCGGACCCGTCATCGGGGCCCGCATAAATTCAGGCCCGGTGCTCCCGCGCGGTCCTGCGGAGTGCCTCGATCGCGGCGGCGGGGTCGTCCTGGCCGTAGACCGCGGAACCGGCGACGAACGTGTCCGCCCCAGCCTCCGCGGCGCGCACGATGGTCTCCTCCGTGATCCCGCCGTCCACCTGCAGCGCGATCGTGCCCCCGTGGGCCTTGACCGCCGCCGCGGCGCGGCGCAGCTTGGGCAGGGTCACGTCCAGGAACTTCTGGCCGCCGAAGCCGGGTTCCACAGTCATGATGAGCAACATGTCCAGCTCGGGCAGCAGGTCCAGGTACGGCTCGATCGGCGTGGCCGGACGCACCGCGAGTCCCGCACGGGCACCCGCCGCGCGCAGTTCACGCGCGAGCTTGATCGGCGCCGTGGCGGCTTCCGCGTGGAACGTCACGGATGCGCACCCGGCCTCCGCGTACGCCGGGGCCCACCGGTCCGGGTCCTCGATCATCAGGTGCAGGTCCAGGGGGATCGGGGAGACGGCCTGCAACCGTTCCACGACCGGCAACCCCAGGGTCAGATTGGGGACGAAGTGGTTGTCCATCACATCCACGTGCGCCGCATCCGCGTTCGAGATGCGCTGGAGTTCCTCCGCGAGCCGGGAGAAGTCCGCGGAGAGGATTGACGGGTGGATGTCACAGCGGGACATGGTTCCTCCTGGGAATAGTTCCGGATCAATGACCGAGCCGCGGCTCACGCGCTCTTGCGCAGCGCGACCATGAACATGGCGTCGGTTCCGTGGACGTGCGGCCACAACTGCACACTCGTACCCCCGCCGGGGACGTCGTGCCCCGCCGCCCGAGCGTCGTCGAGCGCGCCGGGCAGGGCGGCATCCACGGCGAGCTGCGCGGTGTCCAGGACCGACACGTCGCCGCGTCGCGCCAGGACGTCCTGGAGCACGTCGTGCGTCTCGGCGGTGTGCGGCGAACACGTGGCGTAGAGCACCACGCCGCCGGGGCGGGTGGCGTCCAGCGCGGCGTCGAGCAGCTCACGCTGCAGCGGGGCCAGATTCGCGACGTCCGACGGCGTGCGCCGCCATCGCGCTTCGGGACGACGCCGCAGCGCGCCCAGTCCGGTGCACGGCACGTCCACGAGCACCCGATCGAAACGCGTGTCCTGGCCGGACGGGATCTGCCGGGCATCGCCGGTGCGGACGTGCCACGCCTCGTGGTCAACGGCCGACAGCGCCTGGCTCACGAGGTCACTACGGTGCCCGCTGACCTCGTTGGCCAGCAACGTGGCACCGCGCTCGTGGGCCAATGCCGCGAGCAGCGCCGCTTTGCCGCCGGGTCCGGCGCAGAAGTCGGCCCACGCCCCGCTGTCATCGGCCACGGGCACCTGCGCGAGCACGCGGGCCACGAGCTGGGAACCGGCGTCCTGGACACGCACCGTTCCCTCCCGCGTGCCCGGGACGCGGTGGACGTCTCCCCCGGCGCTGACCGCGCTGTTCGGGACCAGGTCACCGGGTTCGGCGCCTGCTGCGAGTGCGGGCTCGAGCGAGCCGATACCGGGCAGGGCCACGAGGTGCACACGGGGCGCCTCGTTGTCCGCTTCCAACAGGGCCTCGATCTCCGCGGTGTCTCGGCCGTTGGCGCGCAGGGACCGGCGCAACGCGCGGACCTCCCACACCGGGTGGGCGTGGCGGACACCGAGCTGCCGCAGCTCGTCGGTGTGCTCGGCGGCGAGCGCGTCCAGCCATTCGTCGTGGCTGCGCCGGGTCACCTTGCGCAGGACGGCGTTGACGAGTCCCGAGGGTCCCTGCCCGATCTCCCCGCGCACCAGACCCACGGTCGCGTCCAGCGCGGCGTGATCGGGGACGCGCATCGCGAGCAACTGGTGGACACCCAGGCGCAGCGCGTCCAGGACCGCGGGGTCCAGCTGGTCCAGGGGGCGGTCCACGCATTTCTCGAGCACGGCATCCCACGTGCCGCTCCACCGCATGGCCCCGTAGGCGAGCTCGGTCGCGAACGCCGCGTCCCGCTTGTCGAGGCGGTTTTCACGGACCAGGCGTGGCAGCACGAGGTTGCCGTAGGCGTCCTCCGAGTTGACCGCGCGCAGGGCCTGATATGCGGTCAGCCGTGCGGGATCGGAGCGCTTGCGACGCTGCGAGGGCGCCTGCGCGGAGTAGGAGCGCTCGTGCTGGGCTCGGCGGTTGCGCTCGTGGCCCTTGGCGTCGCGACGCGAGCCGCCCCCCGCTCGCCGATCCCTCCCGCCGGCCTCCCGGGGCGAGCGGTCGTCGCGGCCCCGGCGGCCGGCATCACGGAACGGACGATCGTCACGACGGCGGTTGTTCCCCCGAGACCGGTCGTTGCCGCTACCGGCGTGGCCGCGGTACTGCTGGTCCCGACTCATCCGAAGGCCACCTGTTCCGTGTTCTGCTTGCCGCGCGCCCAGTCGAGGGCCGCCATGGGTTTCTTGCCATTGGGTTGCACGCGGGTCAGCTCCACGGCGTAGGACCCGGTGCCCACGAAGACCCGCTTCTCCCGCAGCTCCACGTGGCCCGGGGCGATCCCGGTGATCTCCGGGGCGGGGATCACGCGGTCGAGCTTGAAGCGCTGGCCGTCGAGTTCGGTCCACGCACCGGGTTCGGGGGTCACACCGCGCACCCGGTGAGCCACGGCCACGGCGGGATGTGACCAATCGACGCGCCCGTCCTGGGCCGTGAGTTTAGGGGCAGCGGTGGATTCACCGCGTTGCGGCGTGGGGTGCACGCGGCCCGAGGCCACACCGAGTAAGGATTCCACGAGCAGGGGCGAACCTTCATGTGCGAGCCGATCCAGCACCGACCCGGAGGTGTCCTCCGGACGCACCTCGTCCGTGAGGGTGCCTACCACGGGGCCGGTGTCCATGCCGTCGTCCAGGACGAAGGTGGTGGCCCCGACCACGGAGTCCCCGGCCATGAGGGCCCGCTGCACCGGGGCGGCGCCGCGCCACTGGGGCAGGAGGGAGAAATGGAGGTTGATCCACCCGTCCTGGAAGACCTCCAGGGCCGGTCGCGGCAGCAGGGCGCCGTAGGCCACGACCGCCGCGATGCTCGCGCCGGTGTCACGCAGGGTGTCCAGGAGTTCACCCCGGACCCGATTGGCCTTGATCACGGGCAGTCCGAGCTCATCGGCCCGACGACCCACCGCGGACGGGGCCATGACCTTCTTGCGGCCCACGGGGGCGTCCTCACGGGTCAGCACCGCGGTGATCTCGATCCGGGGATCCTGGTGCAGTGCCTCGAGCGGGGGGACGGCGGTCTCCGGGGTTCCCGCGTACAGGATCTTGAGAGGCTGCTGGTTCGTGTCGGGGCTCATCGGGCATCACCCGCCGCGCCGAACGCGGAACCGGCCGTGTGTGCGGCACCGGATGCGGCTCCCGAGGTGCGGGCCGCACCGAAAGCCGACCCAGCGGCGTCGTGTGCGTCCGGTGTTGAGTGACCCGCGCGCTGCGCCTCGCGTTCGCGCGTGACACGGGCGGTCGTGTCCGTGAACGACTGCGCGCGCAACTGCCGCATGGCGTCCTTGCGCTCGTCACCCACGAGACGGTCGACGTAGAGCATGCCGCCCAGGTGATCGTTCTCGTGCTGGAAGCAGCGGGCCAACAGGCCGGTGGCCTCACGGTGCACGGGCTCGCCGTGGCAATCCACCCCGGTGAGGACGGCGTGCGCGGCGCGGGGGGTCTCGTAGGACAGGCCCGGGACCGACAGGCAGCCCTCGCCGCCTTCCTGCGGCTCCTCCCCCATGCTCAGCTGGGGGTTGATCACGTGCCCTTCGTCCCCGTCGATGCCCCACGTGAAGACGCGCAACCCCACGCCCACCTGCGGTGCGGCCAGACCCACACCGCCCACGGCGTACATGGTCTCGAGCATGTCCCGGACGAGGGCAGCCAGGGCGTCGTCGAACTGCGTGACCTCCTGGGCCGGGGTGCGCAGGACGGGGTCACCGATGGTACGAATGCGCAGAATACTCACCGCGGAGTGCACTCCTCATGGGGGTCGTGGGACGGGGTGTGCCTGTCAGTCTACGGCGGGGCCCGCGACCGTCTCGGCCGTCACGACCTGCGTGCCGCCCGCCACGCGACCCGTGGGGAAGGAATCCAGGGGCGGGGGCGCGATGCTGCGCAGTTGCGCCCCCGCGGTGGCCAATTGGGAATTGCGCGCCCACACCTTGGCCAGGGCGCAGAACTTGTACCAGTGCACGGGGAGGTGCTCGGGCGCGGCCTGCACGGTGAGCGCCTCGGTCTCACCGATCGCCACGGCCATCAGGACCTCCGCGTCCCGGTAGCGCCACGGTTCCCACTCCCCCGCCGTGGCGTCCACGAGGGATTCCTCGGCCTTGAGCCCGGCCACCAACTGGGTCACGACCTTGGGGTCCGGGGCCTTGACCCGCCCGGCGCGGTCGGTCCCGCGGGTCTTGTAGTCGATCAGACACACCTTGCCGCCGATGCGCGCCACGAGATCCAGAGTGCCGGCGTAGCCCACCGTGGAGTTCCATACCGTGATCTCCGCGGCCAGCGGTTCGGGGCGGAACAACTGCCACCATTGGTCCGCACTGTCCGCGAATCGGGTCTCGTGGTGTTCTGCGAGCGTGTCCCGGGCCCGGTCCACCTCGTGGTCGCGGCCCATGGCCCGCAGCGCGAGCTGCTCGCAGTAGTCGTGTACGCGGTCACCGCGCTGCGCCGCGTGGTCCCGGTGCCGCTCCGCCGCCTTGGCCGCGCGGTTCACGAGCGAACGACGACGCCGCGTGTCCCGGAGCGCGTCCGGCAACTGGGGATCCGTGGCTAGGGCCTGCGCTGCGGTGTAGGCGTACCAGCCCCCGAGGTCGTTGGCCTCGCACCCGATGACCGTGGTGATGGAGGGGACCTCGAGGTCCCCGCCCTCACTCCGGGCGTACATCCGGCCGGTGGCGGTCTGCTGGGCCAAGCGGGGTTGAGTCATGGGCTCAGCGTAGGAAGGGGTCCAGACACGGACAACGATCACGGGCTCACCCGGGCGGAGCGGGCTCGGACGTCCGTCCAGGAGCCGGACCTCACGCGGCCGGGGCCGGACCGACCGGTCCGATCGGCCTTGGACACGAAAGAACCCGGCCCCTCCCGGGACCGGGTTCCTCGTTACCGTGCGCGATACTGGGATCGAACCAGTGACCTCTTCGGTGTGAACGAAGCGCGCTACCGCTGCGCCAATCGCGCTTGCAACGTTGAAGACTCTAGAACACTTCGTCCGGGAACGGCAAATTCCCCGGCGTCCGCGATCGATTTGCCCGGACCCGCTCCGGTGGGTAATGTTCTTGCTCGTTGGCAACGCCCCGAAAGCGAAGTCCTCCGATGGCAACACCCCGGATGGACAAGCACGGAAGGGTGTGAAGTCTTGTGATAAAGTTTCCGCTCGGAAGAACGGAGCACTGAGTTCCAGGGCCTCGATCGACCGACAATGCGGACGTAGCTCAGCTGGTAGAGCATCACCTTGCCATGGTGAGGGTCGCGGGTTCGACTCCCGTCGTCCGCTCGCAGTTTTCGACCCTGGTCGAGACCTGAGACCTTGTCCTCCAAGGATCTGGTCCCCGGTGGGGTGGCCGAGTGGTTAGGCAGCGGCCTGCAAAGCCGTCTACGCGGGTTCGAATCCCGTCTCCACCTCGGTGCAACCACCTCGTTCAAGCGATTGAGCGCGATTGGCGCAGCGGTAGCGCGCTTCCCTGACACGGAAGAGGTCACTGGTTCGATCCCAGTATCGCGCACCAGACAAGGCCCCGGAACACTACGTTCCGGGGCCTTTCGCGTGCCACCGCTGACCTACGACCCGGCGGCGCGCACCGAGTGGGAAGCATGGCCCAGGGCCCGCAGCACCCGGGTCAGCCGATCGTAGGAGACCATTCCCCGCACCGCGCGGGCCACGATGACGTCCCGGGACGGCGTCTCCCCCGCTCCACCGGTGTCGCCGGAAAGGGAATCCACCGAAGGCTGCGCGGGCTCGTGGATGCTCGCGATGTCCCCGCGAGTGAGCTCGTCGAGTGCGCGGCCGTAACGCAGCAGGACGCCCCGGTCCACGGGTGAACCAGCGGCCCGCAGGCCCTCCAACAACTCACCGAGCGCCCGGCGCGGCCCGCTGGCCACGTCCGGCCACCCCAGCTGCGTGAGCAGGTCCCGGATCATCGGATCCTCCCGGCGCTCCGGGGGCCCGCCGGCCTCGGCAGGTGACAGGCCCGCAGCGAGCGCCTGGGCGATTTCGAGGGCCTCCACCAGGGGCCGCCGCGGATCGTCGATCGCGGTGACCAGCGCACGGATGTCGGGGATCGTGGCACCGGCCTCCTCCCGCAGTACGCGGATGAGCTGCAGGCGTTCCACGTGACCCTGGTCGTAGTCCTGCCGCGTGGCGGTGAGCCTGGTGCCGGCGGGCAACAGTCCCTCCCGACGGTAGAACTTGATGCTGGCCGTGGTGGTGTTACTGACCTCGGCCAGGGCATTGAGCAGCATGACGCAGCCCCCTCGGATAGTCCTCCGCGCGCCAGCTGTCCTGATGGCGCGCGCTGGATACCGAAACTATCTTAGCGGTATGGAGCACTTCACACCGATCATCGCCGTTCACGCGTCGTGCGCGTTCTTCGTCCTATTGCTGGGACCGGTGCAATTGCTGCGCAGACGCCGCGATCGCGCACACCGCGTCCTGGGAGTGACGTGGGTGAGCGCCATGGTCCTCAACTGCGTCACGTCCTTCCTCATCCACCCCCACGGCCTGACGTGGCTACACGGACTCGCCGCGTTCACCCTCTTCTCGGTGGGGTTGGCCATGTGGGGAATCCTGCACGGCGACGTCCGAATGCACCGGCGCAACATGCTCGGTTGCTACCTGGGCACCCTGGCCGCCTTCGGTTTCGCCGTGGGTGTGCCCACGAGGGCCATTTCCCAGACCTTCGCCTCTAGCCCGGTGACCCTCCTGGGCGCGGCGCTGGGGGTCACCCTCCTGGTCGCCGCGTGGAGCGGGACCATCATTCGAACGTACCGGGGCACCGGGACGCAGCGAGGGCCGTCGTCATGACACGCCGCTGAGCAAGACGAAGCCGACGACGCCCGCTCCCCTCTCACACGTTCGGATCGACCACCCCTACGGCCACGACCAGGTCCTGCCAACTCATGCCCACGCACCTGAACACGCGGGGCCGCGTCTCATCAGGGGCCACCGCGCCCGTGACGACGTCCGCGAGGTCCACGAGTGAGTCCTCGTGTAATGAACTGTCGGCCACGGCCTGGATTACGTCCCCGGCTTCACGCATGGCGGTGGCCCGGTCCTCCACGACCACCTGGGCGCGACCCATGAGCGCGGAATCGAGCTCGCGGAACTGTGGCTGGTGGGATCCCATGGCCACGACGCACGCGGTGTCCGGCACCAGGGCACCGTCGAAGAGGGGCTCCGCCGCCGACGTCGTGCACACCACCACGTCCGCGTCGCGCACCTCGCTCGCGTCCCCCGATCGGGCCGCGAGACTTAGCGTGCGGGCGTAGTCGACGGCGGCGTCCACCTTGCGCGGCGTCCGGCCGCACACCACCACCTCCGTGAACGAGCGGATCTCGGCGAATGCCGCGATGTGGGCGAGCGCCTGCGGCCCCGTGCCGAACACCACGAGCTTGGTCGCCTCCTTCGGGGCCAGGTAATCGGTGGCCACGGCCGAGATCGCGGGGGTCCGCAGGGTGGTGAGGACGTTGCCTTCCAGCAGAGCTCGAAGACTCAGGGTGGCCGAGTCCATGAGCATGTAGGTGGCCTGGATGCGGGGCAGATCGCGTTCGGGATTCCCGGGCGAGACCGATGCGACCTTGATGCCTGCCCAGTCACCAATGACCGACGGCATCAACAGCAGGTGGCCCTCGCCGGCGGGGACATTGCTGCGCGCGGGGTCATCTTCCGGGCGGAATCCGGAACGCAGCGTGGCTTCGAGAAGCCGACGTGCACGCTCGGCGGGAACCGCCCGCACGATCTGTTCCTCGGTGTACCACGCGGGTGCACCCTGGATTCCTGTCGAGCACTGCTCCTGGGGGGTCGATTCCGCGGTGGTCATGATGCGGTTCCTCCCAGGGATGCGGTGCTCCGGCATTGGCCGATTCACTGTCTCGACCGTTCCGTCAGCATATCCCCGGCCAGGGCCGGACTTTAGGGAAAAACTCCCGCCCCACCCGGCTAAGAGACCCGGGTGGGGCGGGAGCGGCGTCGTCGTTGCCGACGCGGTGCCGTCAGGAGACGGCGGGGATCACAACATGCAGGAGACGCAGCCTTCGACCTCGGTACCCTCGAGCGCCAGCTGGCGGATGCGGGAGTAGTACATGGTCTTGATGCCCTTGCGCCACGCATAGATCTGCGCGCGGTTGATGTCGCGCGTGGTGGCGGTGTCCTTGAAGAACAGCGTGAGGGACAGGCCCTGGTCCACGTGCTGGGTCGCGGCGGCGTACGTGTCGATGATCTTCTCGTAGCCGATCTCGTACGCGTCCTGGAAGTACTCCAGGTTCTCGTTGTCCATGAACGGCGCCGGGTAGTACACACGCCCGAGCTTGCCCTCCTTGCGGATCTCGATCCGCGAGGCGATCGGGTGGATCGAGGACGTGGAGTTGTTGATGTACGAGATGGACCCCGTGGGCGGGACCGCTTGCAGGTTCTGGTTGTACATCCCGTCCGCCATGACCTTCTCGCGCAGCTCACGCCAGTCGTCCGCGGTGGGCAGGGCGATGCCCGCCCGCTCGAACAGCTCGGCGACGCGCGGCGTGGCGGGCTCCCACACGCCGTCGACGTACTTGTCGAAGAACGTGCCGCTCGCGTAGGCCGACTTCTCGAAGCCCACGAAGGACTCGCCGCGCTCCTTGGCGATCAGGTTGGACGCGCGGATCGCGTGGTAGGTCACCGCGTAGAAGTACATGTTGGTGAAGTCCACGCCCTCGGTCGAGCCGTAGTGGATGTGCTCCTTGGCGAGGTACCCGTGCAGGTTCATCTGCCCCAGGCCCACCGCGTGGGACATCTCGTTGCCGCGCCGGATGGAGGGCACCGAGTCGATGTTGGACATGTCCGAGACCGCCGTGAGACCGCGGATCGCGATTTCGATGCTCGCGCCGAAGTCCTGGGACTCCATGGCCATGGCGATGTTCATGGACCCCAGGTTGCACGAGATGTCCTTGCCCACCTGCGCGTACGTGAGATCCTCGTTGTACACGGAGGGCTCGGAGACCTGTAGGATCTCGGAGCACAGGTTGGACATGATGATCTTGCCGTCGATGGGGTTGGCGCGGTTCACCGTGTCCTCGAACATGATGTACGGGTACCCGGACTCGAACTGCACCTCCGCCACGGTCTGGAAGAACTCGCGGGCGTTGATCTTCTTCTTGGCGATGCGGGAGTCGTTCACCATCTCGTGGTACTTCTCGCTCACGTTGACGTCCGCGAACGGCACGCCGTAGATCCTCTCCACGTCGTACGGGGAGAACAGGTACATGTCCTGGTCCTTCTTGGCCAGCTCGAACGTGATGTCCGGGATGACCACACCCAGCGAGAGGGTCTTGATGCGGATCTTCTCGTCCGCGTTCTCGCGCTTGGTGTCCAGGAAGTTGAGGATGTCCGGGTGGTGGGCGTTCAAGTACACCGCGCCGGCGCCCTGGCGGGCACCCAGCTGATTGGCGTAGGAGAAGGAGTCCTCGAGCAGCTTCATCACGGGGATAACACCGGAGGACTGATTCTCGATCATCTTGATGGGCGCACCGGACTCGCGCAGGTTGGTCAGCGCGAACGCCACGCCACCGCCGCGCTTGGACAGCTGCAGCGCGGAGTTGATGTTGCGCCCGATCGACTCCATGTTGTCCTCGAAGCGCACCAGGAAGCACGAGACGAGCTCGCCGCGCTGCTTCTTGCCCGCGTTGAGGAACGTGGGCGTGGCCGGCTGGAACCGTCCGGAGATGATCTCCGCCACGAGCCGCTGCGCGAGGGCCTCGTCCCCGTCCGCGAGGTACAGGGACACCATGACCACGCGGTCCTCGAACCGTTCCAGGTAACGCTGACCATCGAAGGTCTTGAGCGTGTATGACGTGTAGAACTTGAACGCGCCCAGGAAGGTCTGGAACCGGAACTTGTAGCCGTAGGCCTGCTTGGACAGCGCCTTCACGAACTCGAAGCTGTACTTCTCGAGCACCTCGGCCTCGTAGTACTGGTGGTCCACGAGGTACTTGAGCTTCTCCTCGAGGTCGTGGAAGAACACGGTGTTCTTGTTCACGTGCTGCAGGAAGTACTGTCGCGCGGCCTGGCGGTCGGCCTCGAACTGGATCTTGCCGTCCGCGTCGTAGAGGTTCAACAGCGCGTTGAGCTCGTGGTAGCCCAGCCCGCGGTACTTCTCGGGGCAGGTGGGATCCTCGTGACCGGGTTCGACGCTCACGCCCGGGGTTGCATGGATGCTTGCCAAAACTTGTCCAATCCTTGGGTAACCTTCTCGACGTCCTCGTCGGTTCCCATGAGCTCGAACTTGTAGAGCAGGGGAACCTGACACTTGGCTGCGACCTTCTCCGCGGCGACGCAGAACAGGGGGCCGAAGTTGGTGTTGCCCGCGCCGAGCACCCCCAACAGGTGCGCGCGCGAGACGGGATCGTTGAGAAACTTCACGACTTGCGGTGGGACCGATCCCGCTCCCCCGGGACGCCCGTAACTGGGCACTACCAGCACGTAGGGTTCGTCAATGCGGGGAGCGGTCTCGGTGGTCTTCAGGGGCAACCGGACGGACCGCACCGGGAGCTTGGTGACGAACCTGTCCGTGTTGCGCGTCACGGAGGAGAAGTACACCACTAGGGGTGCATCATCCCCCGCGACGACGGGTGTGCGATGGAGTTCCCGCTCCTTCGCCTGGGCGAGAACCGTGGCGAGAGCACTCATGCCGGGTCACTTCGATTCTGGGGGGGTCGTACCAATTCGTGTGATTCCGGGGGCGGGCTGGCGGTGGGGTTCGGGGCCACTCGCCCGGGTGGTGCCGGGCCGTCCGCGGCGGTCCGTCCGTTTCCGGCTCAGGCGGAGCGCAGCAGGGCCAGCGCGTTGATCTTGTCCGGGCGGAAGCCGGACCAGTGCTCGGTGGCGGTCTCCACGACGGGGACCTGCTGGTATCCCAGGCCCACCACGTGCTCGTAGGCGGCGGTGTCCTCGGTGACGTCCACGACGGTGTAGTCGATGCCCTTCTTGGTGAGAGCACGGTAGGTGGCGTTGCACTGGACGCACGACGGCTTGGAATACACGGTGACAGACATAGCCCATTCTCCTTGCGGGAAGTACCGATTTTCGGGCGCTTCCGGGGCCGTTCGGCTCTGGATCCGGGTGGTGCGCCAGGTGGTTGAAGATCTACGTCAATACTACATCTAGTGTCGTGTGCCGGAACAGGACCCAACATGATGTGGTCGTGTGATCCACAGGGGGATGTCGTCTTTTCCCCGGGTTGTCCACAGGGACCGCGTCCGGGAGCCCTGAGAACACGCGGTTCTCGCGGGGCCCATGTGGACAAGACGGGCGGGGGAAGTCACGAAAAATTTTTTTGCACAGCGTGTCTCACGCGCCGCGCAGGACGCGGTCGGCACTGACGAAGTCCGGGAAGACGCCCAGGTAGAAATTGTCCCGCAGGAAGGTGTACTCGAGACCGGCGCGCTCGATGGCCTGCTCTGTGACGTAGTGGGTGCGGGCGAACGTGAAGGTCGCGTCCGGTGCGGGTGCAGCGAAGGACGTATAGACCACCCGGCGCACGCCCGCGCGGGACAGCGCCTCGACCATGGCCAGTTGCTGTTGCTTGCGATCCGCCGATTCGGACGCGGACACCAGGAACACAGTGTCCAGTCCCGCCATCGACTCCGCGGCCCCGTCCGGGTCGGCGAAGTCCATGGTGGCGGCGTCGAGCAGGCCGTTCGCTGCGGCCACGTGGGACGCGACCCGGTGCGGGGAACGCACGAGCAGCCGGTGGGCGACGCCGCGTTCTTCGAGCCGACGCGAGACGGCCCCGCCGATGCGTCCCGTGGCGCCGGTGATACCGAGGGTCGTGTGTGCCATGGTTCCTCCGTTCGGGGGTGCATCCGACAATGTGCTCGGGGCGGGTCGACGGGCGCCCGGATCGGGGCGCCCCCGTGGCCCGCGCGGGTTCAGAGCAACCCGGCGTCCTTCAGCTGATCCGAGATGGAGGCGCCGTCGTTGGCCTCGATCCACAGCGTGCCCTCCGGAACGGTCACGTGATGGCCCTCCGAGGCGCGGGTGCCCGCGGCCAGGACGGCCTCGGTGGGTGAGAGGTTGCGGATCACGATGGCGGCCACCGAATCCGGGTGACGCTGCGCGAAGCCCGAGTAGATCTGCGGATCGTGCTGACCGTCGTCGCCGATCAGGATCCACCGCACGTGGGGGAAGTTGCGCGCCAGACGCTGCAGGTTCTGCACCTTGTGCTGGGAACCAGACCGGAACCAGCGCTCCGTGGTGGGCCCCCAGTCGGTGAGCAGCAGCGCTCCGGCGGGGTACGCGTTGCGCGTGAGGAACCGACGCAGGGTGGGCGCCACGTTCCACGCCCCCGTGGAGAGATAGAGGAAGGGTGCGTGCGGATGGCTGCGGCGCAGCCGGTCCATCATGGTGGACATCCCCGGCGTGGGGATGCGCGCGTGCTCGTTGGCCACGAACGAGTTCCAGGCCGCGAGCATGGGGCGGGGCAGGGCGGTGACCATCACGGTGTCGTCCACGTCGCACACGACCCCCACGTGCTGCTCGTCCGAGACCACGGTGACCTTGGCCTCCGTGACCTCCGAGCCCTCGGCCTGCATGTAAATGGTGTGCACCCCGGGGGTCATGGAGACCTTGAGGTCCACGTCGATCACGCCGCCCTTGTCCGCCACGAGGTGGAACTCGTGCTCGCCCAACCACACGTTGACGTGGGCGAACGCGAAGGGCACGGACGTGAAGGAACGCCACCCGCGGATCGACTCCGCGGCGTCGTCGGTGTCCTCGATCAGCAAGCGCGTCTTGAGGAGCACACGCCCCAGGGCCCGCACGTAGCGGGGGCTGCCGTAGCCGTCGAAGGCGAGCATGGTGGGGATGTCCCCGCGCTGCACGGCCCGTCCCTGACGCCATCGCTGCAGCTTCTGGTCGAAGCGGTACGCGATGTTGATCGCCTCTTCCGTGACCTGGTCCACGGTCTGCAGCAGATCTCCTCCGCCACTGTTTTTCGCCATGCCTCACAGTTTTGCACAGCACTCCCGGCCCACGACGTCGCGGCGTACCGTGCCGCGGACGACGGCGCGCGGCGTCGTGGAGCGGGGCCGCGCCGTCGAACCCCTGGCAGGGCTGCGGGCAGGGCGTCGGGCCCCGGGCGCGAGGACGGACCCGGGGCCCGGCCCCGGTGCCCGCGGCTCAGCCGCGCACGTAGCGCGGGAAGCGCTCGGGGTGGTCGATGGGCTGGGTCTCGGGGCTCATGTCGATCCCGAGGTCCTTGGCGAAGACCAGGCGTGTGCGGGTGTAGACGCGCTTGGTGCGCTCGTCGAGCTCGAACACGCGGGCACCGCGCAGGGTGTGCTCGTCACGGGTGCCGTCGTTGAGCCCGTAGGTCCCGAAACCCGTGCCGGGGCCGTAGCCCAGTTCGACCCCGAAGTAGTTGCCCATGTAGGTATTGATGTGGTCGTGGCCGCAGTACAGGCCCAGGACGTCCCCGCGTTCCAGGACCGCGGCGTAGATCCCCGAGTTGACCATGCCCGTGTAGACGTTCTCGTGCTTCTCCCCCACGATCCCGTGACGCTTCACGGCGGCCGCGTGCCCGGACTCGTCCGAAGTGAACTGCTGACCGAACCACATGTGGTGGTGCTCCCACGTGGGGATGTGGAAGTACATGAGCCCCGGGATCTTCTTCCCGTAACGGCGCTCGGTCTCCACCGAGAGGTCGTTGTACCAGCGGATCTGCTGGGGACGGATCCAGTCGTAGCCCATGAGACCCTCACGGTCCTGCCCGCCGGGGCGTTCCTCCGCGTACCGGCCGGAGTCCAGCAACCACACGGCGAACGCGGGGGCGTGGCCGCGGGACCCGCGGATCAACAGCTGGGCGTTGGACGAGCCGAAGACCTTCTGGTCGTCCCCGGGGTTGAGGTTGTGTTTGTACTGGCGCACGAACTCGACCAACTGCGGTTCACGCATCCCGGTGCCGTGCTCCTCGGTGGAGTCCTCGTCGTGGTTGCCGAATGTCACCGCCCACTTGATGCCCCGGGACTCCATGGGCAGCACCACGTTGTTCACGGCCTGCTTGACCTCGCGGTCGGTGCGCGGGGAACCGTCGATCACGTCCCCGTTGATCAGCACGAACTGGGGCTTCTCCCGGTCCAGCACCTTGTTCATGAGCTCGATGGTGCGCCGGTCGGTGCGCGGGCCGTCCTGGGTGTCGTTGAACTGGACGATCTTGAACCTGCCATTGCGCCCGAAAGAGAGGGGCATCCGGCTGTGACCGTGGCCGTGCTGGGTCACAAGCGCCGGTGCCGCGTGGGCGGTCGACGGCGTGGCGGCGAGCACACCGGCGGCCGCGATGGCGCTGCCCCCGGTGATCAGGTTCCGGCGCGAGGGATGTGAGGTGTTCTCGGTCATGTGGTGCTCCTGGTGCGAAGGGTTCCGACCGCTGCGGGCGGAGGGGGTCCGGCTACTACGGGCGGTGAGCATCCGACCGCGACGGGCGGTGGGTGAGTCACACGCTAGGGTCACCGCGTTACGGCCACGTGGCGCCCCGGTGTCCCGTGGGGCACGAGCCGCGCGCCGGTTATTCACCTTCTGACCTGGGGTTTCACTTCCGTTCTGGTGCGGGGGTGCGCACCGGCGACGGCGCTGTCCCCCTGGGGAGCGCGGCCCCGGGAGGCACCGGGCCGTTCGGGGCCGTGGCTGCGGCGTCGTCCGGGGCCCTCAGCGGACTCCGGTCGCGGCGGACGGGACGGTGTGGGCCGCGAACCCAGCAGGGACCGGGGATCCGGGAGGGTCTCCGGGCGGGAGAGGTCCCACGCCTGGGCCGCCTGGATCCCGATCCCCCGCGGGCCCGTGCGGCGCGTGTGGCCGTGGACCAACAGCAGCGTGGGGGCGAACAGTACCTCACCGGAGGCGGCCTGGGCCTCGTCGAAAAACGTGCAGTCCACGGCCCCGGAGCCGTCGTCCAAGGAGATGAAGACCACGCGTTTGCCGCTGCGCATGGGCGGGGTCATGGTGGAGACCCGCACGCCAGCTACGATCACCTCGGTGCCGTTGCGCAACCCCAACAGGTCCTCGGCGCGGGTGGCCCCGTAGGAACGCATGAGCTCACCGTGCGAGTCCATGAGGTGGGCGCTGACCTCGATGCGCATGGTGTCCATCTCCGCTTTGACCCGCTCCCCCGTGCTCGGTTCAGGCAGCCGCGCCGGAAGGGCGGCCAGGTCCACGTCCCCGAGGGGTAGGGCCAGCTGCCCCTCCCCGGGCTGCGCACGGGCCGAGGTCCCGCGCCCGGTCGCGGGCCGATCCGCCTGTTCCCGCAGGAAGTGGACCATGTCCGTGTGGGAGGCCCGCGTCTCGGCGCGGTGCAAGAGGGAGTCCAGGGCGCCCGCCTCCGCGAGCCGTTGCAGCGTGCGCCGGGTGGGCCGGGCGCGCACCCGCAGTTCGGCGAGGGTGCTGTAGGGCTGGGCGGCCACGAGACGTTCGATCTCCGCGGCGCTGATCCCCGCGATGGAACCCAGGGACATGCGGATCCCCCACGCACCGTCCTGGGTGTGGGGGATCCCCCGGTCCAGGTCCCCCGAGACCACGGTCCCTGGCCGCGGCGTGACCGACTCCACCCGGTGGTGGTCCGTGCTGCGGTTGACGTCCGGGCCCAGCACGGGGATCCCCATGCGGCGGGCCTCCCCCACGAGCAGGCGGGCGGGGTACATCCCGGGGTCATGTTCCCACACCCCGGCCATGAACGCCTCCGGGTGATGGGTCTTCAACCACGCCGACTGATAGGTGGGCACCGCGAAGGCCACCGCGTGGGCCTTGCAGAAACCGAAACTGCCGAACGCGTGCAGGATCCCCCACACCGTGTCGATCACGTCCGGGGCGTAGCCGCGAGCGCGGGCGCCGTCGCGGAAAGCGGTTTCCACGGGCTCCTCCGAGGCAGAGCCGAGCAGTCGCCGCCAGATGTCCGCGCGGGCCAGACCACACCCGGTCATCCGGTCCATGATGCGCATGATCTGTTCGTGGTAGACGGCCACCCCGCGGGTCTCGGCGAGGATCTCCTGGAGGTCCGGGTGGGGGTAGGTGGGCGTGGCCCAGCCGTGGCGGGCGTTGAGGTAGGGCCGGACCATGGCGGCCTGCATGGGCCCGGGGCGGAACAGGGAGATGTCCACGACGAGGTCGTTGAAATCCTCCGGTCCCATGGTCCCGATCAGTTCCCGCTGCCCGGGGGACTCGATCTGGAAGCACCCCAGGGTGTGGGTGGAGCTGATCAGCCGGAAGGTGTCGGGGTCGTCCCGGGGCATGGTGTCGAGGTTGGGCGGGGGTTCGTGGGGTCGCAACCGGGTGATCTCCTCCACGGCGTGGGCCAGGGTGGACTGCATGCGCACGCCCAGGATGTCGAGTTTGATCAGCCCCATGGGGTCCATGTCGTGCTTGTCGTACTGGGACATGGGCAGCCCGATCCCGCTGGCCTGCACGGGGGTGCGCTGCAACAGGGTGGTGTCGGAGAGGATCACCCCGCACGGATGCATGGAGATGTGCCGGGGTAGTCGGTCGAGGCGTTCGGTGAGATCCACGAGCAGGTCCAACTGCCGGTTGTTGCGCAGCCGCTCCGCGAGCGGGGCGAGTTCGGGCCGGCGTGCGATCTCCTCCCGCAGGGTGCCCCCGGGCACGCGCCACAACTGGGTGGCCACGTGGTCCACCTCCTGGGCCTCGAGCCCCAGTGCCAGTCCGGCGTCCCGCACTGCTCCGCGGGAGCGGTAGGCGTTCTGCATGCTCATGAGCGTGACGCGGCGGGGGCCGAAGCGTTCGAAGATCCGGTGGTAGACGGCGTGGCGTTGCGCGCTCTCCATGTCGATGTCGATGTCCGGCAGGCTGGGGCGCAGCGGGGAGAGGAAGCGCTCGAAGACGAGGTCGTACTCGAGCGGATCCGCCGGTGAGATCCCCAACAGGTGGACCACCAGGGACGAGACCCCGGAACCGCGAGCGGCGTGACGCACACCCATGCCGCTCATCAGTTCCGAGACCTCCCCCACGGTCAGGAAGTACCCGGCGAAGCCGAGCTGGGCGATCACCGCGAGTTCCCGTTCCAACCGTCCGCGCAGGGACTCCCGGTTGAGTCCGGGCACGGTGCGGTCCCAGTCCTCGCCGGCATGCAACCGGGCGAGTCCCGCGTAGCAACGCTGGGCCAGTTCCCGGTCCGGGTCACCGCTCACCCCGATCACCGAGGCCTCCGGGATCACCGGACGGTCCACCCCGAGATCCCCCTCCGGATCTAGACGGCAGCGCTGGGCCAGGTGGTGGGTGTCCGCGAGCAGCGCGCCGTGTCCCGCCTGACCGTGGTCCGCGGCGAGGGCGATCTCCCGGGCCAGCAGACTCATCTCGTCACCGTCCTTGAGCCAGCCCTGCCCGTTGGGTTGCAGCACACCGCGATCCGCCCCGGCCAGTTCGTCGAGGGACATCAAGGTCCGGGCGGCATCCAGGACGTCCGCGGTCACGGCCTGCCCCGGGTGGGCGTAGCGCACGGCGTTGCTGAGCACCACGGGCAGCTGCGCCTGCCGCCCGATCTGGAACATCCGCACCGCGTGCCCCATGCTCAGGGGCGCACCCTGGGGCGCCAGGTGGGTCACCGTCTCCACCACGAGGGTCTCCACGGGCAGCGCGTGACGCCATCGGTTCAGCGCGGTGCGCGCCGCGTGGTAGTGCCGTCCCACGAGCAGCCGACCCACGTCCGAGTCCGGGCCGAGCAGCACCACGAGTCCGGGATCACCGTGGCGCGCCGCACGATGCACGTGCCGCGCCAACTGCTCCGCGCTGAGTCCGATGGGGTGGGCCGCGTGCCGGTCATGAGCCCGGTGGGCGGCGGAGACCACCCGGCACAGGGCCGCGTACCCGGCTCCCCCGTTGCGTCCCGTGGCCAGGACCACCACCCGGCCGATCACCACGGGTGCCGCCGGACGACGTCGCTGTCCGGCCGCCCGACTCTTCCCGGCCACCCGGCCCTGCGCGCCTCCCGCGACGGCGCGCGGGGTCCGCAGCAGGGCGATGTCCACACCCAGGACGGGAGCGAGACCGTGCGCGCGGCATGCCAGCACGTGTTTGACGGCCCCGTAGAGGCCGTCCCGGTCCGTGCACGCGAGGACCTGTGCTCCCTGGGACGCCGCCGCCCGGGCGAGTTCTTCCGGACGCGCCACACCGTAGTGCGCACTGAAGGCCGAGGCCACGTGAAGATGGGGGAACCACATGCCCATATTCGAAACTTTATTCGAACTTCTGTCAATCGTGGACGGCTCCGCGGGCGACATGAAGTGACATGGAAGGACTCCGCACGGGGACCACGGGCGGTCTCATGCGGCGCTGACACGGAGCACCCGCCACTGATCGGTGAACTGGTTCCGGACCAGCTCGAAGGTGCGTGCGATAACCACCCCGGGCCGGACGACCTGCACCCGCCACCGCTCCTGATCCACCGCGCTCGTGCGGCTCTCACGCGGCACGCGGACCTCCACGTCCCACCAATTCCGGCGTTCGTACCAGCGAACGGCGGGCTGCAGGACGCGATGCTCCTCACCGCGGTACGTCACCACACACGGCGTCCCGGTGATGTCACACACCACCGCGAGATCATCGAGGGCGGGGTCCGTGGAGCCGCCCACCAGCCCCGTGGGACGCTCCACCGGCATGCCCGCGCCGATCACCGGAACCGTGTCCCACGGGTCCTCGTATTGCCCGGTCTCTGTCATCTCCAGCACCGTCATGGTGGCTCACCCTCCCCGATTATTCGAAAATTTATTCGACTACTGAGACGGTGCCAAGATCGTCCGACACGCATAAGCGACCGACGCCACAGCGGTGTCGGTCACCGGAGAGATGCCCGCACACGGGCGTGGGTGAGATCTTTTCCGCTAAACGATATCGCGATAGCATTCTTCGAGGAGGTGCTGACGATGAAGAATGTCCTCATCCGGGGACTCAGTGACAGGGCGGTTGAAAGCATCGATGCGGAGGCATCCGCGCTGGGGCTATCCCGCAACGAGTTCCTGCGCCGGAAGTTCGAGACAGCGGCAGCCATGACGGACGACAAGGCCACGGTGACCACTGAGGACTGGGAGCGCTCCTCCCGCGCCTTCGGCGACCTCATGGATGACGACATCATGGCTGCCGCGTGGCAGTGACCGGCTGGTTAATTGACAAGTCTGCGTATGCACGAATGCAGGCAGGGAAGGCCGCGCACCTTGAGGACTGGAATGCCCGCATCGAACGAGGACTGGTTCGACTCTCGACGGTCACGCGGCTTGAACTGGGATTCTCATCCCGTTCCGGCGAAGGCGGGCGTCAGGCGTTCGGGCTGCCGCCGCTGTCGCTGATGCCCATCGAACATCTGACGCCCGCGATGGAGGACCGTGCCTTCCAGGTGCAGATGTTGCTCGCCGATAGAGGTCAGCATCGTGCGCCGTCCATTCCGGATCTGCTGATCGCAGCATGTGCAGAGAAGGCTGGGCTGACGGTGCTGGCCATGGACAAGGACTTCGACTTGATTGCCGCGGTCACAGGCCAGCCGGTGGAAACCCTCACGCTGCGATGACAGAACACGCGTGAGGCGATTATCGGCCCTCCCGGTCGGTGATTCTCTGCGCCGTGACCGGGGAAATACCGCGGGCCCGCCGCCCTGGGCGACGCCCCGGAGTCCATCCCGCGAAGAACAGCGGCCGATGCTGAGCCCGGCAGCGGTGCCGTACAACGCGTAGTCGTACCACTCGATAACCGTTCCCGCGATCGCCGCGAAAAGCGCCCTGCCAGCGCCGGGGCGCGCTGCCAGCGCCGGGGCGCGCTGCCGTGCCCGTCGTCGTCCGCTGGCGCATGAGCTCACACTACGACGCCGCTCGGGCACCGTCCGGACGTTGCACACCCGGACCAAGCGCCCGGAGATGATGCCCTGGAGCAGTTCCGGGGCATGGTGTCCGTACCCCTTTCGGGAGCGCCGGCATTGTCCGCACGCACCCCTGTGTTCCACGCCACACAGCGGTTAGATTGGCCCCATGACGACATCCATCGGGACAGCCGACACCACCGCCCTGTTCATGCTCCACGGATGCCTCCGCTCCACCCCCGGGAACGGACACGCGCTCGCGGGCATCCTGGCCGAGAACGACGCCGCCGAGCCCATGCCCGGTTGCCGCCTCTACCTCGTGGCCACCGATCCCGAGGACCCTGATGCCGTGTGGGTCACCGAGGTCTGGGACACCGAGGAGGATCATCAGGCGTCCCTGCAGATCCCGGCCGTCCAGGAGCGGATCCAGCGGGCCTTACCGATCATCGACCGTGAAGGCATGACCAGCCACCGGCTGCAAGCCGTGGCGGGCATCCCGCGCTGACCCGGCGCCACCATCACATCGTCAACCCACCACTCACCGAGATCGCCTGGCCCGTGATGTAGGCAGTCCCCGGGGAGAGCAGGAAGTGGATCGTGGCCGCGACCTCCTCGGGGGTGCCGAGCCTGCGGGCGGGGATGCCCCGTGTCATCCCGGAGAAGATCTTCCCCGTGAGGCCCTGGGCGTCCGCGAGCTCGCGGTACATGGTGTCCGTGGGACCCGGCGTTGGCCGTCACGGGTACCACGGCGTTCTCGCGCGCCACGGAGCGCGCCATGCCCAGCACACCCGCCCGCGCGGCCGACGACACCGCGTCCCCGAACGAGCCCGCCTTGGCACTGTCCGACGACACCACGACCAAGCTCGCCCGCCGACCCGCGGCTCCCGCCGCACGCAGATGCGGCAGGACATGGCGAGCCACAGTGAGCACCCCGAGCCGCTCCACGGTCACGATCTCGCGGGTCCATTCCTCAGTGGTCTCGTGCAGCGGCTCGGCGATGGCCGCTCCGATGCCCTGTCCGGTGCCGGTCACGATCGCCACCCGTGCGGTGATGCCGGTGTTGTGCTCGTTCATGGGCAATCCTCCTGGTCGTGCTGTCGATCCCGGTTAGGGTGCGTACTCGCGTCCGGCCGATTCGCGGGAAATGATGAGCTCCATGATCTGGGTGAATCCCGCGCCCCCGGGCCGATCAGGTGCTCGCGCGGGACCAGGACGTCCTCGCAGCGCATCAGGCCGCGGCCCACCGCTTTGGTGCCGTTGATGACTCAACCGTCGTCAGTGCGCCGGGCCGTCATCCTCGGGTCGCCGGCGTCCGAGCCCGCGTGCGATTCGGAGAGGGCGATGCCCACGATGCCGAGCCCGCTCTGATGAGTGGCACGTACTTCTCCGCCGTCTTAGGCAACGCCGACGACGCCGGGATCTGTCCCACGAGCGAACCCACCACCTGGACGTAGCCCGCGTTGACGTCACCGCGGGCGATCTCCTCCACGATCAGTACGAACCCACCTTGCGCCCGGACTGACCGAAGCGCGCGGTGCTCGAGGCGATCGTGAGATCGCACAGCACGTGCCGCACGTGCCCGCCACCGATCGCGAGTCCGTTGACCGCCGCGATCACCGGCTTGGGGATGTCACGGTTGACCTTGTGCAGGTTCCCGATCTCGACCATCCCCGACGGCGACGGACCATAGTCGCCGGTCTCGGCGCGCTGCTTCACGTCCCCGCCCGTGCAGAAGGCCTTCTCGCCCGCACCGGTCAGGATGACGGATTGCACAGCCTGGTCCGCCCAGGCGAGCCGGAGTGCGGTGATGAGCTCGTACACCGTCTGCGACCGGAACGCGTTGTAGCGCTGGGGTCAGTTCATGGTGGTCACGGCCGCGGCGCCGCGGATCTCGTACAGGATGTCCTCGAACTCGTGCTCAGCGGTCATGACGCGTCTCCTCATCTCGGGCGGGTTCCGGGGCGGATTCTCGGCTGGGTCCAGGAGCGGGCTCCTGGACGGATTCTGGGACGGCCCTCCGAGCGGACTTCCGGGCCTCCCCTGAGGCCGGTCCTCGGGCGCGACGGCGCTCACCCGCTCCACCGGGTCCTCGTCCGCCGCGGCCACAGCGGCCGGGACCCGTTCGGTGAGTTCGTCCAGCACCGCACCGGCCGCACGCAGCAGCTGGTTCCGGCGGGCCTCCTTGCGGGCGCGACGGGCCGCTCCCTCCGGGGCAAGGGCCGAGATGTCGGTAAGTGAATCAGTATTCATCTCGAATAAATCTGGATCCACTTCATGGCGCGTCAAGGGTCGGAAGATGAAACCGTGCCCGGTCACCGCGCGATCGTGGCGACCACCTCAGCGGGCGATCGCCGCAAACACCGCCCCGGTGAGCTCGGCCAGATCTCGCGGGGCCAGACCCACGTCCTGCCCGCGTCGGCCACCGGAGACGTACATCCGGTCCAACCGCCGAGCGCCGTCGTCGATCACCGTGGGCAAGCGGGTGCGCTGACCCAGAGGGCTCACGCCGCCGAGCACGTAGCCAGTCAGTCGCTGGACGTCCCCGGGATCCGCCAACCGGGCCTTCTTGGCACCCAGCGCGACGGCCACCGCTTTCAGGTCCGCACTCTGCGCCACAGGCACTACGCACACCCCGAAACCATCGTGATCCGTCTGCACCACCAGGGTCTTGAACACGCACTGCGGCGGCAGCCCCAGCGCCTCGGCCGCTTCGCGCCCGTAGGCCGTGACGCGGGGATCGTGCTCGTAACCCATGGCCTCGAATTGCACGCCAGCGCGCTCGAGGGCGAGTGTGGCGGGCGTGGCCGATGCTCGTTGTGTCTTCTTCCCCACGGGTTCCTCCCATGCCGCGTCCGTCATGCACTCGGGTCACTTCCAGGATTGCGGGGGAGCACACCCAGTCGGGTTCGGTACTGTGGGACCACGTCCACACCACGGAAGGGCCGGTGCCCCGCACCTCGAGTCTAGGCCCTCCCGCAGCGCGGACGAGAAGTCCCCCCACCGCAGCCTCTCCCCCGGACGCCTCGCAGTAAGACGCCCACTCGCAGCACCCCGGACCCGCACCGGAGCACCCGCCGCAACGCCCCACAGGGCCGCCCGGTGGAACAGTCCGGCACCGTACCGAGCGAGCGTCGCCCACGCGCGGCACCGGCGGCAGTCGGCACACTCAGGATTCAGGAGGTCCGGGAAGTTGGCTACGACCCCACCCCCCGCCACGGCCCTCGCCCAGTGGTTCTCCGGCCCGTTCACCCCGCAACGGCGCCTCGTCGTCTTCCCCCATGCCGGCGCCGGGGCACTGTCCGGCCGCGATCTGCAGGCCGCGGACACCGAGGTGCTCACCCACCGCCGTCCAGGCCGGGAATCACGTATGGCCGAACCCGCTGTCGTGGACGTCCCGGAGCTCGTCGCGGAAGCGCTTGCGGCGCTGCTGCCGATCCTCGACGCGGACGAGCGGCCCACGGTCGCGCTCGGTCACTCCTTCGGTGCGCTGCTCGCCGCCGAGTTCACCGCGGCCCTGGACCGCGAGCGCCCGGGTCGGCTCGAGCGCACGGTGCTCTCCGCCAAGGCCGCGCCCCCGGATCGCGATCCGCACCTCGCGTCGATCCTCGAGGACGACGCCGCTCTGGCCGCTTGGTTGCTCGAGCTCGGGGGCACCCCCGAGGAGCTGCTCACGGACCCTGGTCTGCGTGAGCTCGTCCTGGCCCCGTTGCGCGCGGATCTTCGGGCGTCATTGAGCTACGACGCCGCCCCGCCGGACCTCGCCACGCCCCTGCTGCTCGTCCACGCACAGGAAGACCGCACGGCGTCGGCGGGGTCCATGGCGGGGTGGACGAGCACCGGGGGCACTGCCACACTCACGATCCCCGGAGGCCATCACGGGCTGTTCAATCACGCACGCGAGCTGCACGACGCGTTGCGGTCCGCTGTCGACGGCACGACGGGTGGCGCCCGATGAGCGCGCACGCGGTCGCGCACCGCCAGCCCGTGTGGGCAGCACAACGACGCCGCGTGCCCGGTGCGCCGGCGGATCTCACGCTGCACGTCCTGCACCTCGAGGATGTCTCGTCCTGGGCGTTCTCCGCCGTGGACTGCCTCACGGAGGACGAACTGTCCCGGGCGTGTGCGCTGCAGGACTCCCACACCCGTGAACTGTTCGTGGTCTCACGCGTCGCTCTGCGCCACGTTCTGGCCCACCGACTCGGGTGCGCCGCCCACGAGGTCCCGATCAGCCACGACCCACGCACCGGGGCACCCCACGAGGTGCACGGTCGCGCGGCGGCGGTGACCGGGTCCCGCGGTGACGCCGGTCCCGAGCTCGCGGCGTCCTCCGCGCTGGGTCACGTTCGCCCCGTCCGGTTCTCGGTCTCGCGCACGGCCGGGGTCATCGCTCTCGTCACGGCCCAGCGTGCCGTGGGCGTGGACGTGGAGCGTCTGCAGTCCGAGGTGGAGGCGAACGTGCTGCTCGACATCTTGCACCCCGCGGACCGCGCCCGGCTTTCCCGCGTGCGCGGGCGGCGTCGTGCCGTGGCCGTGACGCGCACATGGGTCCGGGTGGAAGCGCTGGTGAAGGGCTGGCAGACGGGACTGTCCCGCGACCCCGCAAGCATCCACGTGGGATCGGCCGCACGCGCGGACTACGGCCACGGGTGGAGCGTGAGCGACGTGCGCACCACGGCGCGGGAGAACGCGCGCCTGGCCGTGGCATGGCGAACGGACCCCGCCCCGCAGGGCTGAGGTCCGTTCATTCGTCATCCGCCCCGCGGGGCAGCGGCATCACTCAGTGGCGACGCCGCGGGGTCTCCGCACGACGCCGCGGGAGCGCCTTCTTGGGCCGGATCACCGCGGCCGCCGCGCCCTTGGACGCCCGGGTCACGAACCGCTCGAGCGGACCCGCCCCCACGGCGTGCTGCCACGCCACCGCGAACAGGGCGGCCACCACAATCTGGACGATGTACCAGAACCACGGGGTGCCGTCCGTCCACACGAACGCCATGAAGATCAGGTGCGACACGTAGAGCGTCAGCGTCATGGAGCCCATGGCACCCAGCCACGTGAGCCACTTGCCGATCACGCGGCACAGCAGCAGGAACGCGCCCAGTGCGATCATAGCCATGCCTGCGCTCTCGAACAGGGCGAGCGGGGTGTTGGTGTGCGGGCCCGTGAGCAGCAACCACAGGTTCGTGGTGTCCGGCAGCTGGGGGTCCGGGCCGTAGTACTGGATGTTCCACACGTCCTCGGACGTCATCCACGGGGTCGCATTGATCAACGCGTCCTCGAGGTCGAACCGCAGCAGCATGAGCATGGAGATACCGCGGGACAGGGCCGCGACCACGGCGCCCACGATCACGAGCAGCACCTGCACCCGGTCGCGGGACAGGGGCAACCGGCCCAGTGCCAGGCCCAGGCAGATGAACGTCATCCATGGCAGCGCCGGGTAGGTGCCCGTGAGGAACAGCTCCGCGAACACGGATCCCGGGTCCGAGAAGATCTCCAGGAAGCTGGGGTTGCCGTACACGTGGGCGGGCAGCACCGACAGCGACCACTGCATCACGAACGGCATGACCACCGCGAAGAACGCGGCCGAGGCCAGCAGCCACCGCACACTCATGAGCGTGAACGGGATGGCCAGCAGGAACATCAGACCGTAGTAGATCAGGATGTTGTATACGGGCAATTCGAGCAGGTTCACCGTGAGACCGATCGCGAACAGTAGCAGGGCACGCACCAGGATGGAGAACCGCGCCCGGGAGCCGTCACGACCGTGGCGCGGGGTGCGCCCCCCGGTCATGAACGCGAGGCTCACACCGGCGAGCGTGGCGAACAGCGCGGCCGAGTGCCCGGCGAACAGGGTCCATTCGAGGGACGGTTCCCCCGCGGCGTTCGTCGCGGAGAGCACGTGCACCGCGATCATCCCGATGAGCGCGAATCCACGCGCCACGTCCACGCCCATGATGCGGCGCTTGGTGCGGCGGCCGTCCGCGCTCGTCACGTTGCGGGTGGCCGCACCCTGACGCGGTGCGGACGTGGAACGTGGCGGCGCGGTGACCACCGGGGTCGCGGCGGTCCACAGACCGCTCTCCGCCGCGGTGCGGCCCTCGTCCCCGCGGTCGCCCAACCACACCTCTCGCGGTGGACGGCGCCCCGGTTGCGGGCGCTGTCCCACGGGCAGGTCACCCTCCAGGACGACTTCTTGCGTGCTCTGCTGCGTCATTCGGTGACTCCCTCGTGCTTACCGGAGGTCTTCCCCGCGGGGACGACGTCGGTGCGAACCGTGGCCATCGCGGACGATCCAGCGTTCAACTGCGGCGCCGGGGCAGCCCCGAGCAACGGTGCGGTGGACACGTGGTCCGACTCGATCGCGGGCACGACCTCGGCGCTGACCGCCTGGTCCCCCGGTGCGAGGTGACGGATGGGGTTACCGCCCCAGTTGCCGTCCGAGGGCACCGTCTCTTGCCGCATCACCAGTGACCCGGGGGCCACGGTGGTGCGCTCCTCGATCGTCGCACCCGGCAGCACGAAGCTGTTGGGGCCCAGCGTGGATCCCCGCCGCATGGTCACTGGCTCCATCCGCATGACCCGGTCGTGGAACAAGTGGGTCTGCAGGACCGTGCCGCGGTTGACGGACACGTTGTCCTCGAGGCGCACGAGGTCGAACTCGGGCAGCCACCACGACTCGCACCACACGCCGCGACCGATGTGCGCACCCATCAGGCGCGCCCACAGGTTGAACATGGGCGAGCCCACGCTCAGGCGGATCATGGACGGGACCGCAAGGGACTCGGCGAACACGTCCGTGAGTTCGTTGCGCCACACGAATGAGCTGAACAGCGGCCGTTCGCTCGGTCGGAAGCGGCCCACGAGGGCCCACTTGACGAGCACCGGCACCAGGCAGGCCACGGTACTGGCGACCGTGAGCACCACACCGGACCACGCGAACGCGGCCACCACACCCGTGGCGCCCATCCCGTGGGACATGTAGATCTCGGTGAGGACGTACACGATGATGAGGTCCAACCAGGCCGAGACCATGGCGGGCACGAAGCGGAAGAACTCCACGAACGCACGCGCCGCCTTGAGCCGCCGTTGCGGGCGGAACGTGGACTCAGCGTCGGCCTCGGTCTTGGCGCGGGCGATCGGCTCGGCCGTGCGACCCAGCCAGGACGAACCGGCGGGTGCGTGGTGCGGGGCGGAGCTGAGCACGGCCACGAGGGCGTCCGCGGGCAGGTCCCGGTCCGGTCCCACGATCCCGGAGTTGCCCACGAAGGTGCGCTCACCGATCACGGAGGTACCCACGTGCAGCCATCCGAACCCAGCGCGGTGGGACGTGACCAGGGCGTGGTCGGCCAGGAAGGACCCGTCCTTGAGCGTGGTTAGGTGCGGGATGGTCTCCGCAGTGGAGATCTCCACGTTGCGCCCCACCTTGGCCCCAAGCAGGCGCATGAACCACGGAGTGATGCAGGACGCGTACACGGGGTAGGTGGAGATCAGGGTGCGCTGCATGAGCGTCTCGGTGAGCCACATGGCCCACCCCACGGGACCGTTCTGGGGGAAGTACCCCGGCACGATCATCCCGGCCACGAGGCGCACGAGCGCGACCACGAGCAACAACCACACCACCGCGGTCACGATGGTGAACACGGGGACCCACACCGCCACGATCGGGAAGACGACCTCGTACTGCTGGATGGTGATCACCTGGGACAGCACGATCAGCGCCCCGGGGATCAGGGCGAGGAAGGGCAACAACCCCACGAGCACAGCACCCGCGGAGAACGCGAGGTGCGATGTCGCCGAACCCCAGGTCTTCATGCCGCCCGTGGCCTCCGGGGACTCCTCGGGCCACGTGAGGCCGGCCGAGCCATGGTGGCGCAGAGGGGAACCGCCCCACAGCTCGCCGTCCGGGACGTTGCGGCTGACGTGCGAGCCGGGCAGCACCTCGGCGCCGTGGCCCACGCGCATCCCGGGATCCACGAGGGTGCGGGTGCCCACGCGGGCGTTGTCACCGATCTCGATGGCGCCCACGTGGAAGACGTCCCCGTCCAGCCAGTAGCCGGACAGATCCGATTCGAACTCCAGGGTGGAGTGCTCCCCCACGCTCACGAGACCCGTGACGGGCGGGGTGTTGTAGAGGTGTGCGCCCTTACCGATCTTGTTGCCGAACAACCGATGCAGGCCGCGGGCCATGGGGGTGCCGGTGAGGACGTCGTACTTGTTGTAGACCACGATGCGCTCGGCGGCCCACACTCGCAGATGGTTCCAGCTCCCCCGCGGATAGTGCCCGGGTTTCAACCCCGCGGTCAGCGCGCGTACCGCGGCAGCGCCGATGAACACGCGCCCCGGCAGGGAGAACATCACGAGCCACCCCAGGACGAGCGGCCACAACGGCGGCGTGGGGACCCAACCGGCGTCCGCGACCACGGCCAGCAGCCACACCACGATGAGCGCGCCCACCACGTAGCGGAACCCGTTCAGGAAGTTCAGGGCCAGGATGAACAGCCCCTGCAGCCAGCCGGTGCTCGCGGGGGTGGGCTCGGGGTCCCGCTTGACGTCGTGGGACTCCCCCAGCGTGGCCAGGTAACCGGCCATGCCCTCGAGGGTGGGGTGGGCGTAGATCTTGGCGATCTCGGTGTCCGGGTGGGTCTTGCGCAGCGCGGAGACCAACCGGGCGAGCGCCACGGAGCTGCCACCCATTGCGAAGAAATCGCTGTCCGGGCCGAACGGCAGCGGTCCGAGCTGGTCCGCCCACAGTTCCGCGAGCCACGCGAGGTCCCCGGTCAGGGACTCGGAGCCGTCGTCGTTGGACGTGGGCAGCGGCCAGGGAAGGGCCTTGCGGTCCACCTTGCCGGAGGTTTTCATGGGCAGTTCGTCCATGATGCACAGCGCGGGGACCATCTGCCCCGGGAGTCGTTCCACGAGCCAACGCCGCGCCTCGGAGAGATCCACGGAGCCCTCGAACTCGGGGACCAGGTAACCCGCGATCACGCTGCCACCGCCCGGGGTGGAGTGCACGGCGCACGCGCCGAGCTTCACGCCGGGCACGGCGCTCATCTGCGTGTCGATCTCACCGAGTTCGATGCGCCGCCCCGAGACCTTGACCTGGTCGTCGGCACGGCCCGCGAAGACGATGCCCTCGGGGTCCGCGCGCACGACGTCACCCGAGCGGTACGCGCGGTCCCAGCCCAGGGATTCCAGCGGCGCGTACTTCTCGGCGTCCTTGGCGGGGTCCAGGTAGCGGCCCAGACCCACGCCGCCGATGATCAGCTCGCCGGTCTCACCCCAGCCCACGGGCTGGCCGTCGGCGTCCACGACGGCGAGTTCCCACCCGGGCACGGCCAGACCGATGCGCACTGGGGCCTCCCCGTTGAGCAGGGCGCCGGTGGCGATGACGGTGGCCTCGGTGGGTCCGTAGGTGTTCCACACCTCACGGCCCGGGCGCACCAGGTGCTTGATCAGTTCCAGGGGGCAGGCCTCGCCGCCGAAGATCAGTAGGCGCACCCGGTCCAGTGCGGCATTGGGCCACAGGGATGCGAGCGTGGGCACGGTGGAGACCGCGGTGATCTCCTTGTCCACGATCCACTGGCCCAGGTCCGGGCCGGAGCGCACGATCTTGCGCGGTGCGGGCACCAGGGTGGCACCGTGGCGCCACGCGAGCCACATCTCTTCGCAGGACGCGTCGAAAGCCACGGACAGTCCCGCCATCACGCGGTCACCGGGGCCGAGCGGGCGGCGCTGCAGGTACATGAGGGCCTCGGCGTCCACGAGTGCCGCGGCGGAGCGGTGGGAGATCGCCACACCCTTGGGCTTACCGGTGGACCCGGAGGTGAAGATGATCCAGGCGTCGTCGCGGGTGCGCGGGGTGGCGGTCTGCTCACCCGTGGTCACGGCCGGGTTGCGGGTCAGTTCGAGCCCCTGACCGAACACGGCGGCCACGCCGGCTTCCTCCCACACGGTGCGCGCGCGTTCATCGGGGTCGTCCCAGTCCACGGGCACGTAGGCCGCGCCGGCGAACAGGGTGGCCAGGATGGCAACGTACAGGTCCACGCCGCCGGAGGGCACACGCACACCCACACGGTCCCCGCGTCCAATGCCCATGTCCCACAACCGCTGGACGTGGGTCTCGACCCGGTCCTCGAGTTCCCCGTAGGGAACGCTCTCGTTCTCGTCCTCCAAGGCGATGGCGTCCGGGTACTGCGCGACCGTCTCGAGGACGATGTCGACGAGGGTGCGCGGTGCCGGTGGTTCCTCCACCGGGTACACGGCCCTGTCCGGCGCGAGCGCTCGGACTCCGCTCCTAAGATCTTGGCTGTCCACTGCTAGTACTCTCCCCCTTGCTAAGGACCGGTGGTGCAGGGAGATGCGGACGTCGTCCTCGGTCGAGGCGCGGTGCTGCGAACGTATGGATCATGCCGATGGGTCCCCCGACCGATACGGCAGCGTGACATCCGGAAGATGCGCAATGGCGTCCAGCGAAAATATCCCCCTGCTGGCCCAGATTACGTCGCCAGAATACGACAAGCATGAACTTGGATGCAATATACGGTGTCAGTCCCGGCATCACCCAGGTGGGGATGTCATGCTGAAGAATTACTCAACGTGACCCACCGCACGGGCTTCCACCCGTGTGCCCGTGAATCGTGTTCCGGAGATCACGTGGAGGGCGTGGGTTCGTCCGCCGCGAGCAGTTCGTCCAGGATCTCGGCGTCCGGCATGTTGAAGTGGTCGCGGTGCGGCATCAGTTCCAGGCGGGTGCGCGTGAAGCCGCGCTTCTCGTAGAAGCGCTGACCCTCCGTGGCCGCCGTGACGGCGTCGAAATCAGACGCGGGATCTGAGCCGTCGTCCAGCAGACCCGTGAACCACCACATGCGCACCTCGGCCTTCTCCTGGCGGGTCGGGACCTTCGACAGCCCGTCCGGCGCGCCACCACCGCCCACCATGGCCGCACCGCCGGTCACGAGGTCCCGGGCACTGCTGAGCACCCCGTAGCTGAGCATCTCCGCGCCACCCGAGTACCCGAACCACGACACCCGGTCCCGTTGCACCGGGAGGTCCGCGAGCAGCCGGTTCTCGGTCAACGCGCGTAACCAGCGCATGTTGGCGCCCATCCCCTGCCACCACGTGCACTCGCCCTGGCAGTCGGGTGTGAGGGGCACGGCCAACAGGTCGTTGTGGGAGGCCGCGATCGCGGACAGGCACGTGGTGCGCCCACCCGGTTCGAAGTACTCCGCCCCGCCGTCCCCGTGCAGGTCGATCACGAGCCCCACGGGCTTGGAGACGTCCACCCCGCCGTCGATCACGTGGTAGGAACTCGTGGTCCCGCGGTACGTGTAGGTCTGCTCCAGGTGGCCGAGCGCCCCGGCTTGGGTCTGGTCCTGGGTGGTCGGCTGCGTGGCCAGGGTCACCGTGTGGGGGAAGGCTCGGGAGTCGTCCGCGCGCAGCCCGTACTGGGTGCAGTCGGTCGTGGGCGGCTCCGCGGACTTGAACGGGTTCACACTGATGAGGACCACGGCCGCCACCAGCACCAGCAGCAGGACCAGCACCAGAACGACACGCCACGAGGCATGTCTCGCGCCCGTCCTCGTGGGACTGGTAGGCATGGCCGGAATCGTACCCCCGCGGGCTGGGAGTTCTCGACCTTCCACCCCGCGACACCCCTGTGGCGTGAGACGACGTCGCTCGGCCGGGTCCGCGCGACGCCCCGGCACCGCGGCGTCGTCGTCCGCTTCAGCGCACCAGACGGGGCACGAGGCCGACGAGTGCGAGCATGACGAGCAGCTCCACGAGGGTCTGCGTGAGTACGGCGAGCGGCGCGAGGACCGTGCCGTCCGGCGCCGCGAGGGCGAGCGGCAGCACCACCAGGGAGTTGCGCGTGACCCCGCTGAAGAGCACCGCGCGGCGCTCGCGGACGCGCAGGCCGGCAAGGCGACCGGCCGCCCAGCCAAGCGCCGTCATGAGCGCTGCGAAGCTCACGTATACGGGTACGAGCGGCAGCAGCGCTTGCGCGCGTGAACCCACGAGGGCGATCTGGGACGCGACCACGGTCGCGAGGGTGAGCATCATGAGCGGGACCATGGCCCCACCGGCGAGCCGGCCCCACCGCCGGGCCACCGGGGACCGCGCTGTGGCCCACTGGGTCACTGCCGCAGCCACCAGAGGGATGACGATCACCACCGCGAGGGCCTGGGCGAATGTCCCCCAGTGCACGGCCATGGCGACGTCGGGCGCCAGGAACGACCACAAATACAGGGGCAGGGTCAGCATCTGCAGGACGAGCAGCACGGGGGACGCCGCGAGCAACCGGTCGTTCGCGGCGCCCGCGAGGCCCGAGAACACGATCACGTAGTCGATGCACGGTGTGAGCAGGACCAGTAGCACCCCGATCAGCATCGGGCCCTCGATGGAGAATGCGCGGACGAGCGCGAACACGATGACCGGGACGACCGCGAAGTTGACGATCACCAGGCACGCCATGAAGCGCAGGTCGCGCAGACCTTCGCCCACGCGGCGCAGCGGGATACCCAGGAACGTCACGTACAGCAGGGCAGCGAGCACCGGGGTCACCGCGGGGGCGGCGAGGCCGCCGAGGCCCGGGGCCCACCAGCCGGCGAGCGCGCCCACCGCGAGCGCCGCGAGGTAGAGGGGTATCTGGAACCGGTCCATGAACCGGGTCATCGGGGCCCCTGCCACGCGCCGCCATGTCCGGCGCCGTTGGTGTCGTCCCGTGTCAGCGCAGTTCGGATCAGGGCCGTGAGTCCCGACCGGAAGACGGCGTCGGTGTCCACGGGGTGCTCGGTGTGCAGGCGGGCATAGCGCGGCGCGATCTCCGCATCGACCGGGGCGGCGCGCTCGGAAGGGGCCATCGGCTGTGTCAGAGCGCTGCCGAGCGTGAAGCTGGCGAGTGTGTACGCAGCACTGAGGGGATCGGGCGCACCGAGCTCGTCCAGCAGAGCGGCGGCGGTTCGGCCGATCTCGTCCGTGTCCACGGCGCGGGTGCGGTGCACGGGTTTTCGATGGTCCCAGTAACTCACGGGGTCAGCGTAAACGAACACCGTTCACCCGGCACGCGAAGCCGGACGTGGCCCGCTATTTGCTGGAAGACCCGTGGGACGCAGCCCGCGCCGCCCGGGAAGCCGTCACACACGAACCGAAATCCGATCTGGACGGTGGCACCCACACCCTCGCCCTCGTGATCGAGCGGGAGCGCATCCCGATCGGGGACGTTCTGCTGTGGCGCACCGACACGCACCCCCGGATCGCGGACGTCGGCTGGGTATTGGACCCCGCTCACGCGGGACGGGGATTCGCCAGGGAAGCCGTGGCCGAGGTGCTGCGGGGGCATTCGAACACTACGGCCTGCGCCGCATGGTCGCGCAGTTGGATGTCCGCAACACCGCCTCCGCCCGGCTCGCGACCGCCGTGGGGATGCGCCCCGAAGCCCACATGCGTCAGGACCGGTGGAACAAGGGCGAGTGGACGGACACGCTCGTCGTCGGGATGCCCGCCGAGGACCGCGGCGCCCGGCCATCCCGGACATGCCGGGGCCCGACGTCGCGCAGAGACGTTCACCGGTCGGTCACCTCGCGGTCTCCGGACGCTCGTAGGGTCTGCGGCGGCACACCCACCGCCGACCCGCGCGGGTCAGACCGAGGAGTACCGCCATGCACCGATCACTCGTCCCTGCGGCCGCGATCACCGTGGGGTTCGGCCTATTCACCGCGGGACCGGCCGCGGCCGCGGCGCCGGCGGTGAACACCGGCTCCGCCGTCCAGGTCCCCATGGGAGGGCACGACCGCTCTCCCGCACCGGGCACCCACCCGCACGAGGGTAAGGCCAACACGCAGGGACACCGTGTACGCGAGCACCGGGGAGATCACGGGGCCCATCACGATCGGCATCGTCGCCACGGGAAAAAGCACCGCCCGGGGCGAGGGCAACACAAGGGGCACGCCTTCGAGGTGAGCTACGTGGACAGCATGGTCTTGCCGAACGAGTTGCGCAGCGTGAACGGCGTGCCTTTCGGCGGGATCTCCGGGGTGGACTATCGCTCCGTGGACGGTTCCTATCTGGCCCTCAGCGACGACCGTTCCCAGAAAGCACCCGCCAGGTTCTACACCCTGGACCTACCCTTCGACGACGATGGCTTCGATGCACCGGGGTACTCCGTCACGGACACCACGGTGCTCCAGCGCGCAGATGGCTCCCCGTACCCGGAGAACTCCGTGGATCCGGAGTCCGTCCGATGGGACCGCACCTCGCACACGGCTCTCTGGACGGACGAGGGAGACGTGACCAAGGGACTCGCCCCGGCCATTCGGGAGATGACCGGCACAGGGGCTTTCGTTCGCGCGTTCGACGTGCCCCGGCAGTACCTCCCAGCGTTCGACCGGAGCGGCAATCAGATCCGGGGCGTTCGCAACAACCTCGCGCTGGAGAATCTGACCCTGGGGCCGTGCGGCACCACGTTCTCCGTGATGAACGAGGCAACGCTGGTCCAGGACGGCCCGGTCGCCTCACCCGAGACCGGGAGTCCGCTGCGCCTGACGCAGCTCGACCGGCGGACCGGTCACAACCTGGCCCAGTACGTCTACGAGACCGAGCCGGTGTCCGTCCCGCGGGGTTCGACCGGCGGCGACCGCGGCGCTTCCGAGATGCTGCAATTGAGCAAGGCCGATTACCTGGTGATCGAGCGTCAGTACGTCGAGGGTGAGAACCAGATCCAGGTCTACCGGGCCAGTACCAAGGGCCCCACCGATGTGTCCCGTTCGGCGGCCCTCACGGGTACGGAAATCCCGATGAAGAAGGAACTGGTCATCGACCTGGCCGTATCGGGGATGTCCCCCGGGAACGTGGAGGCCGTGAGTTTCGGTCCGGATTTCGCGGACGGTGACGCATCCCTCGTGCTCGCGGCGGACGACAACTTCAACCTGGCCACCCAGGACACGGTGTTCCACCTGCTCCGGGTGAACACCCACGAATAGATGGGGGGGTGGGTGGGGTCCACGGTGGACCCCACCCACCCTCGCTCCCATCACGCCGCGGCCCGTGAAGCAGGCCGATGCGCCACGAGGCGCGTTCGGTCAGTCGCGCTCGGAATCCGATGGCTCACCCGTGCGCTCGACCTCCTGGGCCTTCTGGTGGGACTCCGCGGGCAGCTGGTAACCCTCGGCTACCGCCGAGAGTGTGGGGAACGCCATGCACACGGTGGTCAGCGTGCCCGCGATGATGAACTGCTTCGTCCCCGCGGACTTGACCGCCTCCACGAAGTCCACGCAGTCCCATGCGTTGACCTCGCCTTTGCGGGGCACGTACACGGTCTGCGGGGCATGTTCCTGGATCTCCGGGATGAGCGGGCCGTTGGGGCCCTGCGGGACGGAGGCGGTGGCGACCACGGGCATCCCCGTTCTACCGGCCACCTTGGCCAGGACGGTCGCATTACGGCGCAGGTCCGGGACGCTCAGATCCCGAACGACCTGGAACAGGCCGCTCTGGTGGTCCACCAGCAGTATAGCGACGTCCTCGGGATCGATCATCGGGAGGGAACCGTGGAAGGTGGGAAGGGCGGGGAAATCCGTTGACATGGTGTTCTCGTGTCGCATTCCGGGGACCCGACGATGGGCCACCCCCAGCGTAGAGAGGGGCATATCTTCTTGCCCATGATGTGACGACCGCCCGGACACAACTTGCCCGTGTAGAGCGTGAGAAAGGCCACGGAATACATCTGTGGTGCGATACGCACGCCCAGGACCCGGAACCATGTCTTTTCGGCACATATGTGTATCCGGCGTGTGGGGCGTCCACGCCACGGACGCGGAGGCCCCTCCTGGACCCTCGACCGACAACCACACCCGGCACGGCAAATTCACCCGGACAGCGAAAAACCCGGACCCTCTTTCGAGGATCCGGGTTTCTCCGCCCGTGCGACGGGCCATTCGGTGGAGCTAAGGGGACTCGAACCCCTGACCCCCTGCATGCCATGCAGGTGCGCTACCAGCTGCGCCATAGCCCCGTACGACTCCGAAACCTTACCACGCTTCGGCCTGCCACGTTTACCCGGGATTCACTCCCGAACAACTTCGTGGGACCGCCGCGTTTCCAGTTCCCCGGAACGACTCGACCATCCTAGACAGTTCGCGCGAACTCGCGCAAATTGCCCGGCGGCGCGAGGTCAGACCGCGCGGGGAGCGGCGTCGTCGTCGATGTTCGCGGAGCCGGCCGATGGCAACTGGACGTCGATCGCGGGGCAGTCGCCCCACAGCCGTTCGAGGGCGTAGAAGGCACGGTCCTCGTCGTGGAGCACGTGGATCACGGCGTCCCCGTAGTCCAGGAGCACCCAGCGGCCCTCCCCCTTGCCCTCGCGGCGCAGGGGCCGACGGTCGTGCTGCTCGATGAGCGCTTCCTCCACGGCGTCCACCACGGCGGAGACCAGACGTTCGTTGGACGCGGAGGTCACCATGAAGACGTCCGTGATGGCGAGGCTCTCGCTGACGTCGAACGCGACGACGTTCTCGGCCTTCTTCTGGTCCGCAGCGCGCGCGGCGCTGCGCACGAGGTCGATGGATTCGGTGGTTGCAGTCACTGAAGTGTGCTGTCCTTTCACATGGGTCGGTTTCACAGAACGAAGATCACGAAGGCCACCACGAGCGCCACGATCACGGCCACGAGTAGCGCGAGCACCACTCGGGTCGTGGACGTCCCGCGGGAATACGCTCCGGGTTCCAGCAGGGTCAGTCCCTCGGCGTCCACCGCGCGCACCGGCTCGGCGGGAGGAGCCACGGTCTCGGACCGCGTTTCGGGGGTCGACGACGCCGCTCCCGCCGCGGCCTCGTGCGTCCCCTCGGGTGTGCGGTCCCGGTGCGGGGCCTGGATCACGGGGATCCGGGAAGTCTGGGTGACCGGTCCGTAGCGCACGGGTGAGGCCGGGAGGGACGCGGGGTCCGCGAGACTCTTCCCCAGGCTCACCCCCGTCGCCTGGGTCATCAGGGCCGGCGGGAAGGTGATGGTGAAGTACTCCGGCTCCGGCTCGTCGTGCACGAGTTGCGGCGGGGTGACCGGCGCCTGGCCGATCCCGGGTTCGGCGGAAGCGTGACCCGACGACACGGCGTCCCCTGGCACGGAGCCCTCGGATGCCGGACGAGCCAGTGCCTCCCCGGCGGGGCTACTCGCTGCGGGTGTGTTCCCCGCGGCCGAGGATCCTGCGGGTCCGTTCCCCAAAGCGGTGGGCTCTTCAGCGGTGGCCCGCTCAGCGGCCTGCCGGTCCTGTTCATTGGCCGCCGCGGCGCGCATCGCGAGATCCGCGAGACGACGCTGGGTGGCCAGCAGGGCGTCGTCGACCTCTCCCCCGCCCGTGCGCTCCGATTCCTGGATCTGCCGGGCGTGCTCGACCATCTCACGCTGCAGTCGCGCGAGTCGCCGGGGCCCCAAGGGCTTGACGGTACCCGTGTGCTGGGGGGTGTCCAACTCGATCACGGGAGCCGGCGGGGCCACCCACTCCTGCTGTCCGGTGGCCGGGTGGACGGCCCACGGGCATTCCTGGGGGTTCGCGACTCGGTTCTTCTCGGGGGGTGTGCTCACGCAGTGCTCCTGTGACCCGGGGCGGGGACCCCGGGCGAATCCGTGGGGGCGGATGAGGGGGTACCGGCATCCTGTGCCACAGGGGTGCCGGATGCGGTCTCCGGGTCCACATCGGGATCGGTGGAACCGCGGTAGAGGCCGTACTTGTTGATGTACTGCACGACCCCGTCCGGGACCAGATACCACACGGGCTTGCCCGCCGCCACGCGGGCGCGGCAGTCCGTGGAGGAGATGGTCATGGCGGGGACGTTGAGCAGCGCCACGCTCTCCGAGCCCACGGGCGCGGAGAGCGCGTGGCCCGGGCGGGTCACACCCACGAACGTGGCCAAGGACCACAGCTCATCGGTGCCCTTCCACGTGAGGATCTCCGCCATGGCGTCCGCGCCGGTGATGAAGAACAGCTCGGCGTGGGGACGCAGGGTGCGCAGGTCCCGCAGGGTGTCGATCGTGTACGTGGGTCCGGAACGGTCGATGTCCACGCGGGACACCGTGAACCGCGGATTGGACGCCGTGGCCACAACGGTCATGAGGTAGCGGTGCTCGGCGTCGGAGACGTCCTGCCCGGCCTTCTGCCACGGTTCACCCGTGGGGACGAAGACGACCTCGTCCAGGTCGAAGACCGCGGCGACCTCCGACGCCGCCACGAGGTGCCCGTGGTGGATGGGGTCGAAGGTCCCGCCCATGACTCCCAGCCGGGTCACACCCGGTCTGCGCGGGGGGATGTCCAGTTCCGTCTCGGCCGCGGTCACTGACGCGCTGAGGGGATTCACTCGTGCCGATCTGTCGGTCAGTGGCGCGGGGTGGCGTGCACCCGGTCGAGCATGGCCTGCTCCTCCGCGGGCAGCTGCGCGGGGTCCTCGTACTCACCGACGGCCGGGGCCTTGCCACGGGACGCGAAGGACATGGAGATGAAGAGCATGATCAGGAACAGGATGAACGCGACGATGCCGAAGACCGGAGCCATGGCGTGCAGCTCTTCGTTGATGGAGTGCCCCTCCTCGGCCGCCAGGACGGTGACGTTGGACAACAGGTACAGCGAGCTCATGCGGTTCCCTTCTGTGGCCGGCGGCGCCGGTCGGTGAATGCGACGAACGTCCCGGGTGACGTCCGTTCCATGGTACGTCTCACGGACGCACGTGGCCGTCACCCTGGACGACCCACTTGGTGGTGGTCAGCTCCTCCAGCCCCATGGGACCGCGCGCGTGCATCTTCTGCGTGGAGATCCCGATCTCCGCACCCAGTCCCAACTGGCCGCCGTCCGTGAAGCGGGTGGACGCGTTGACCATGACCGCCGCGGAGTCGATCTCCGCGGTGAAACGTTCCGCGTTAGCCAGGTCGTTGGTCACGATCGCCTCGGTGTGGCCCGTGGAGTACGTGCGGATGTGCTCGATCGCCTCGTCGATGCCGTCCACGACCTTCACGGCCATGTCCATGTCCAGGTACTCGGTGGCCCAGTCCTCGTCCGTGGCCTGCAGGTGGTCAGATCCCGGGGGCAACAGTGCTGCGGCGCGGTCGTCCACGTGCAGGGTCACACCGGCCTTGTCGAGTGCGGCGAGCACCTCGCGGGATGTCTCCCGCGCCCCGCTGTGCAGCAGCAGGGTCTCGGCGGAGTTGCACGTGGAGGTGCGGTGCGTCTTGGAGTTCACGGTGAGCTTGGCGGCCATCTGCGCGGGCGCGGACTCGTCGATGAACACGTGCACGTTGCCCTCGCCCGTCTCGATGACCGGGACGGTCGCGTTGGTCACCACGGACTGGATGAGTCCACGGCCGCCGCGCGGGATGAGCACGTCCACCTTCCCGCGCGCACCCATGAGGGCGTTGGCGCCGTCGCGACCGTAGTCGTCCACGGTCTGCACGCAGTCCACGGGCAGCTTGGCGTCCGCGAGGGCGTCCCGAAGGATGCCCACGAGCGCCCGGTTGGAGTCGAAGGCCGCCGAACCACCGCGCAGCAGCACCGCGTTACCGGACTTCACGGCGATCCCGGCGATGTCCACGGTCACGTTCGGGCGGGCCTCGTAGATCACGCCCACCACTCCCATGGGCACGCGCACCTGGCGCATGCGCAGCCCGTTCGCGAGCGTCTGCCCGCGCACCACGGAGCCCACGGGATCGGGCAGGGCCGCGAGTTCCCGCAGCGCGTCCGCAAGACCCGTGATGCGGGTACGGTCCAGCTTGAGCCGGTCCAGCGGCGCGGTGGAGATCCCTGACTCGCGCCCGCGTTCCAGGTCCCGCGAATTGGCCTCGAGAACGGTGTCGGCGCGGGCCTCGATCCGATCGGCCATGAGGTTCAGCGCGCGGTCCTTCCACGCGCGCGGGGCGCGGGCGAGCGTGCGGGCGGCCACCCGGGCGTCGTCGGTCATCAGGCCGACCCCGGCCACGGGATCGTCCCCGAAGGTCTCCTGCGCGGTCAGTACGGACGTGTTCTCGGCCACTGTTCCTCCTGCGGATCGTGGTGCGGGCGCGCGGCGCCCACGGTTCAGGTTAGGGGTTGGACGCGCGGTCAGACGGTTCGTTTCAGTTTGGTCCTCGCCGAACGGGGCCGCATGGTCACGAGGTTGTCCACGTGCACGAGCTCGCGGGCGTAGTCCTCACCGAACTCCTCCCCCAGTTCGTGCGTGCGTTTGCCGAGCATCCCGGGGACCTCGTCCGAGGCGTAGTTGATCAGCCCGTGGGCCACTTCCTTTCCGTGGGAATCCACCATGGCCACGGGATCGCCCGCAGTGAACTTCCCGGACACCTCGGTGACACCGGCCGCGAGCAGCGAGCGACGACCGCGAATGGCCTCCACCGCGCCGTCGTCCAGGGTCAGGGTGCCCTTGATGTCCGCGAGGTGCGCGAGCCACAGCAACCGCACGTTGCGCCGCCCGCCGGTGGTGGCGAACCACGTGCCCACGTCGTCGCCGGCCAGCGCACTCTCGATGTTCGCGGCGGAGGTCACGAGCGCGGGGATGCCAGACGACGCCGCGATGCGCGCCGCCTGCACCTTGGTCACCATCCCGCCCGAGCCCACGCCCGCGCGGCCGATCGTGCCGATCTCCACGCCTTCGAGATCCGTGATGGGATCCTCGACGGTGGGGATGCGCTCCCCGCCGTCCTTGGGGGGCCGGGTGTAGAGCGCGTCCACGTCCGAGAGCAGCAACAGCGCGTCCGCCTTGATCAGGTGCGCCACGAGCGCAGCGATGCGGTCGTTGTCGCCGAACTTGATCTCGTGGGTGGCCACGGCGTCGTTCTCGTTGACGATCGGCAGGATCCCCAGGTCCAGCAACCGTTCGATCTGGCGATGCGCGTTCTTGTACTGCGAGTGGCGCATGAGGTCCTCGGCCGTGAGCAGCACCTGACCCACCGTGACGTCGTAGCGCGCGAAGTAGTCGGTGTAGCGCGAGATCAACAGACCCTGTCCCACGGAGGCCGCGGCCTGTTTGGTGGCGAGGTCCTTGGGCCGGCGGGACAGTCCGAGCGGCTGCAGCCCCGCGGTGATCGCACCCGAGGAGACGAACACGACCTCCACGCCCTGCGCCTTGACCCGGCCGAGCGCGTCCACGATGCTGCGCAGCGCGTTCTCATCGATCGAGTTCTCGATCGAGGTCAGGGACGAGGACCCCACCTTGACCACCACGCGCCGGGCCATGGGCAGATCCGCACGGCGGGTGATGGGAGAGCGGCGGTTCTTCCCCCGGCTCTCGGTGCTCAGCTGGATCGCGGACTTGGCCGCTTGCTGTTCCATGGCCGAGACGTCGATCGTCTCGGTGGGGGTCTTCTCCACGTGGGGCGTGTCACTCACTGTCGTGCGTCTCCTTCGGCTCGGAAGTACGGCGTCGATCTCGCGCGTCGTCCACGGACTCGGTCCAGATCCCGGCGCGGCGCTGCTCCTCGAGCTCCGCGCGGGCCTCGGCCTTGGCGTCCATGCGGTCGTAAAACTGTTCCCGCTTCTCGCGGCGCGTGGGCCGGGACGTGTCCTCGAGGCGCAGGTCGGAACCGCGCGGGCCGCCGAGCAGTTCGGCGCCGCCCACCATGGTGGGCTCCCAGTCGAAGACCACACCGTTGTCCTCGGGGCCGATTAGCACCGCGTTGCCCGGGCGGGCGCCGATGCGGAACAGTTCGTCCTCGATCCCGAGTTTCGCGAAGCGGTCCGCGAGGTATCCCACGGCTTCGTCGTTGTTGAAATCGGTCTGCTGCACCCATCGTTCGGGCTTCACGCCGCGCACGTGGTACAGCGGCTCCCCCGCCCGGTCCTCGCGGGTGATCTCGAACTCCTTGCGGTCCTTCCCTCGACGACGCCGCACGGGTTCCGGGCGCAGCACGGTCTCCGCGCGGCGCTGCTCCTCCCGCTGTTCCTCCTGCTCGCGGGCACGGGAGACGAGCTCGGCCATCGCGAAGCCCAGTTCCCGCAGTCCGGCGTGCGAGGCCGTGGAGATCTCGAAGACCGGGTAGCCGCGTTCCTCGAGTTCGGGACGGATGAACTCGGCCAGTTCCCGTGCCTCGGGCACGTCCACCTTGTTCAGGGCCACGAGTCGGGGGCGCTCGGTCAGCGGGATCGTGGTGGGGTCGTCGTCGCGGATGGCCTCGGCGTAGTGGGACAGTTCCTGTTCGAGGGCGTCCAGGTCGCTCAGCGGATCCCGTCCGGGTTCGAGCGTGGCGCAGTCGATCACGTGCACGAGTGCGGCGCAGCGCTCCACGTGCCGCAGGAACTCGAGTCCCAACCCCTTGCCCTCCGAAGCACCCGGGATCAACCCCGGCACGTCCGCCACGGTGAAGCGGGTGTCACCCGCCTGGACCACACCCAGGTTGGGCACCAGGGTGGTGAACGGGTAGTCCGCGATCTTGGGGCGCGCGGCACTCATGGCCGCGATCAGGCTCGACTTGCCCGCGGAGGGGAAGCCCACCAGGGCGATGTCCGCGATGGACTTCAGTTCGAGCTCGACCTGGTGTTCCTCACCGGGCACACCGAGTAGAGCGAAGCCCGGGGCCTTGCGCTTAGGCGAGGACAGTGCGGCATTGCCCAGTCCGCCCTGGCCGCCACCGGCCAGCACGAACTCACTGCCCTCACCGAGCAGGTCCGCGAGCACGTTGCCCTGCCGGTCCTTGACCACGGTGCCGTCCGGGACGGAGAGCACGAGGTCCTGGCCCTTGAAACCGTGGCGCATGTCCCCCTTGCCGGGCTCACCGTTGGGGGCCTTCTGGTGGGGTGCGTGGTGGAAACCCAACAGCGTGGTGGACTGACCGTCCACACGCAGGATCACCGAACCACCGTCGCCGCCGTTGCCGCCGTCCGGGCCGCCCAGGGGCTTGAACTTCTCGCGCTTGACGGACACGCAGCCGTGGCCGCCGTTACCGCCCGTGGCGTGCACGATCACTCGATCTACAAAACTAGCCACGCGGCTCCTCGGTGGTAGGGGTCACCTGCTGCGAGCGGGTCGACCGGGGTCTTCTGAAAAGACTAGAGGGTGAGCGCGTGAAGCGCCCACCCTCTAGTGGTCGCCGCCACGGAGTCGTGGCGGCGGGTGGACCCAGGGGTCCGAACGAGAATTACTCGGCGGTCTGAATGTTGACCACGCGGCGACCGCGGCGGGTGCCGAATTCGACGGCGCCAGCGGCCAGGGCGAACAAGGTGTCGTCCTTGCCGCGGCCCACGTTCACGCCCGGGTGGAAGTGCGTACCGCGCTGGCGGACGATGATCTCGCCGGCGTTAACGGACTGGCCGCCGAAGCGCTTCACACCCAAGTACTGGGCGTTGGAGTCACGGCCGTTGCGAGTGGAGCTCGCACCCTTCTTGTGTGCCATGGTGTGTGCCTACCTTCGTTGGAAACGTATGTGGGGAGCCGGATACTCAGGCGTCGATGCCGGTGACCTTGACGGTGGTCAGTTCGGCGCGGAAGCCCTGACGCTTCTTGTAACCGGTCTTGTTCTTGTACTTCATGATCGAGATCTTGGGACCGCGCAGGTCCTCGACGATCTCGGCGGTGACCTTGACGTTCGCCAGGGTCTTGGAGTCGGAGGTGACCTTGTCCCCATCGACCAGCAGCAGCGCAGGAAGCTCTACGGTGCTGCCTGCCTCGCCGGCGACGCGGTCAAGGGTCACGAGGTCTCCGATGGAAACCTTCTCCTGGCGGCCGCCTGCGCGGACAATCGCGTACACCACTTGGGAACTCACTTCTCTCGACATCTATGGACTACGTGTGTGGGTCGGGCGTACTCCTGGAGGACTGCGAATGTCGAGACATCACGCCGCGGTGATCCATGACCGACCGCATTCTCCGCGTGGCTATCGCATCGATTCAGGATGTCCGCCCGAGTGTGCCGCAACCTGGTGCGTGAACTGGATATGACACACACCGGCGCTCGGCACCGACACCCCAGCCTACCCGATCACCCGAAGTCATGCCAGTTGCGCCGCGGCGCGCCGCTCGCCCTCTGGCGACGTCGCCGGGGTCGTCTGCGCGAAGAAAGCCAGCTCGAGCGCGCACGCCCGGTGGAACGCGCGGCGCATGTGCTCCCTGGTGGCCGGGTCCGCGTGGGCGGCCTCCCGGTCCACGATCCCGCGCACCGACTCGGTCGCGGTCTGGAAGTCCGGATCGTCGTATGTGCTGAGCCAGTCGGCGAACGGGTGCTGCGGTCCCGCGACGCGGGCACGACGGGTGAGCTCCGCACCCACGTGGGCGTAGAGCCAGTAGCACGGCAGGATCGCGGCGGAGCCCACCGCGAAGCCGTCCTGACCCGTGCGCGCCAGCAGGAAGTCCGCGTAACTGCTCGTGACGTCACTCGGCGGCATGGGCTCCCGGTCCCCGAGCCGGGCGCGATGCAGCGCGGACTCGACCGAGACCACGGAGGCCGACGCCGCGGCGAAGTGTTCGCGCGAACGCTCGTCCGGGGCGGAGGCCGCGAGCAGGGCCAGCGCCCGGGAGTAGTACTGCAGATATTGCATGTCCTGGTCCAGGTACAGCTCGAACTCGCCCGGGTCCAGGGTGCCGTCCCCGAGGCCCCGGATGAACGCCAGGGCGGCAATGCGTTCACGCACCGGGGCGCTCTCCTCCCACAGTTCGTCGGTGAACCGGGGGCCCTCGGATTCCGCGGCGGCCGTCATCACGAACGCCGGATCCGTGACGAGGTGCTGGACGTGGTGCATGTGGTGCACGGGACCGTTGCCGTGACCCACGTGCAACTCGTCCGCGCCGCGCAGTGCACCACGCAACCATGTGCGGGCCGTGCGGATCGCCTCGGGCCAGTCCCCGGTCCGCGCCACGACCGTGGCCACCGCGGAGGACAGCGAGCACCCGGTGCCGTGGGTGTTACGCGTGTGCACCCTGCGACCCTCGAACAACGCGGCGGGTTCGTCCTGACCGGGGAGCAACAGGGCGTCCGGGGTCGTGTCCCCGGCCAAGTGGCCACCTTTCACGAGGACCCGGGTATGGAACGCCGCCGCGACCGCGCGTCCCTGCTCGAGCGCCTCGTCCCAGGTCGCGGCCACGGGGCGCTCGGCCAGCACCGCGAGTTCCGGGAGGTTGGGGGTGATCAAATTCGCGTGGGGCAGCAGCTCCCGCAGGGCCCGTTCGGCGTCCGGACGCAGCAATCGCCCGCCGGCCGTGGCGACCATGACGGGGTCGATCACGACCACGGGTGCGCGCCCCACCATGAGCCAGTCCCGGACCGTGTCGATGACCTCCACGGAGCCGAGCATCCCCACCTTGATCGCGTCCAGGGTGACGTCCCCGGCGACCGCGTCCAGCTGGTCCCGCAGGACCTGGACGGGTGGGGTGTGTACGCTCACGACGCCCCGGGTGTTCTGGGCGACCACTGCGGTGATCACACTCAGCCCGTACCCGCCCAGTGCGGCGATGGATTTCAGGTCCGCGGCGTGACCCGCCCCGCCCGTGGGATCGGTTCCGGCAATAGAGAGGACGCGGGGTATGGCGGTAGAAGGCGTGGTGTCCACGACAATCCCTTCGCTAGTACGAGCTAGATCAGGTTCGACGGGTGTGTTCTCAGCCGCAGTGCGCAGCACCCCGTGTGTGTGTCCCCGATCATGCCACAGGGGCACCCGGAATCCCGGGTGCCCCTGCGGTGCTCGCGTGGCGACGGATCCAGCCGCCGGTCACTCAGTCCTGCTTGCCGGTCATCGTGATGTCCTGAGCCTTGATGCCCACACCCACGATGGTGGGCTGGTCACCGGACGCCGCGGGGGTCGCGGCCCCGGCCTCCGCGGTGAAACGGCTGACCTGCCGTTCCTGCGTGTACTCGTGGGTCTCCACCCTCGCGGTTCCGGGCGCGGCCGCCGGCGCCACGGCACGCCGCGACCCACGACGCCGTCGGGCCGGAGCCGCCGGCGCCTCCGCCGGCCGGTTCCCGCCGGCGGACGACGCCGCCCCGGAACTCTGCTGCTGCGCGGCACTCGTCTGCCCTGCACTGGATTGCGCAGTCCCGGAGTTCGACGGCGCGTGTCCGGCGGCCGACCGCTTCGACACGGCCTCTCGCGGCTGGGGCGCGGCGTCCGCATCCTGAACGGCACCCTCGGTCGAGGTTTCGTCCTCGCCCGCATCCGTGAACGCGGCGCTCAGCGAATCCAGGGACAGGGCCTCCTGGGTGCCCTCGCTCCCCCGCTGCTCAGACTGCCCGTGGGGCAGTTCGATGACCTCGCCGTGGATCGTGAGGCTCGCGGACGAGTCCCCACCGGAACGGTCCTCGGACCGGGAATCCCCGCGCGAGTCGTTCCCGGAACCGTCCCGGTCGGAACCGTCGTTCTGCACGGCGTTGTCCTCGCCCTGCTGACCGCGACCGCGGCTGCGCTTGCCGCGGCGCTTGCGGCGACGGCGCCCGCCCTCGGACTCCCCGTGGGAGTTCTCGGACGCGTGCTCCCCGCCCTGCTGACCGCGGGAGGTCTGCTGCTCCTGGGAACCGGTGTCCTCGGCCTGCCCGCCCCCGGACTGCGGTGCGGTGCCCTGGGAAGCATTCCGTGCGGCGTCGCCGGACTCGTCGTGGGAGGAGGCCGCGGCGATGTTCGCTAACGCCGTGCGGGTGGCCTCCACGCGCGCCTGGTCCGGCTCGTCCGAACCGTGGTGCTGGTTGCCGTTCCTGGGCTTGTCCTGCGCACCGTTGTGCTGCTTGTTGCGCGAACGCTTACGCTCGTGTCGAGTGCCGCGCTGGTCGGAGGGAGCCGCGCCGGAGCGGCCCTTCAAGGGGTGGTCGTGGACCACGACGCCGCGGCCCGCGCATTCCTCGCACGGCTCGGAGAAGACCTCGAGCAACCCCGTACCCATGCGCTTGCGCGTCATCTGCACGAGACCCAGGGAGGTCACCTCGGCCACCTGGTGCTTCGTGCGGTCCCGGCCCAGGCACTCCACGAGCCGGCGCAGTACGAGATCGCGGTTGGACTCCAGAACCATGTCGATGAAGTCCACCACGATGATCCCGCCGATATCACGCAACCGCAGTTGCCGCACGATCTCCTCGGCGGCCTCGAGGTTGTTCTTGGTCACGGTCTCCTCGAGGTTGCCCCCGGAGCCCGTGAACTTGCCGGTGTTGACGTCCACCACGGTCATGGCCTCGGTGCGGTCGATCACGAGCGATCCGCCGGAGGGCAGGAAAACCTTGCGCTCGAGGGCCTTCTGGATCTGCTCCTCCACGCGCATGTGCTCGAAGAGGTCGTCATCGCCGGTCCAGCGCTCGAGGCGGTCCAGCAGGTCGGGCGCCACGTAGGTCACGTAAGCCTCGATGTTGTCCCACGCCTGCTCGCCCTGGACCACCATGGCGGAGAAATCCTCGTTGAAGACGTCCCGCACGGTCTTGATGGTCAGGTCCGGTTCCGCGTACAGCATCTCCGGGGCCAGCGTCTTGGTGGACTTGGCCTTGTCCTGGATCTGCTCCCACTGCGAGCGCAGCCGGTTGATGTCGTTGGTCAGCTCGGTCTCGGAGGCGCCCTCCGCCGCAGTGCGCACGATCACGCCCGCACCCTCCGGCAACCGGTCCTTGAGGATCTTCTTCAGCCGCTGGCGCTCCACGTCCGGGAGCTTGCGGGAGATCCCCGTCATGGAACCGCCCGGGACGTAGACGAGGTAGCGACCGGGCAGGGACACCTGGCTCGTGAGCCGAGCACCTTTGTGCCCCACGGGGTCCTTGGTGACCTGCACGAGCACGGTGTCCCCGGACTTCAGGGCATTCTCGATCTTGCGGGGCTTGCTGCCCAGCTCGGCGGCGTCCCAGTCCACCTCACCGGCGTAGAGCACGGCGTTGCGGCCGCGGCCGATGTCCACGAAGGCGGCCTCCATGGACGGCAGCACGTTCTGCACCTTGCCCACGTACACGTTGCCGATCAGCGAGTCCTGCTGGGTGTGCGAGACGAAGTGCTCGGCAAGGATCCCGTCCTCGAGCACACCGATCTGGATCCGGTCGTCCTTCTGTCGCACGAGCATCTTGCGCTCCACGGATTCGCGCCGGGCCAGGAACTCGGCCTCGGTGATCACGTGGCGGCGGCGGCCGAACTGCCGGGACTCACGACGACGCTGACGCTTGGCCTCGAGCCGCGTGGAGCCCTTGACCCCGGTCACCTCGTCGCTGCCCGTGCCCTCACCGGCACCGCGCGGGGCGCGGACCCGGGTCACCGAGCCGTCGGACTCGTCCACGAGTTCCATGTCCTCGTCACCGCGACGCCGCCGGCGACGCCGCTTGCTCGTGACCTCGCCGGACTTGTCGTCCTCGCTGTCCACGTCATTGCGCGCGGCCCGCTCGGCCTCGCGCTGGGCGTCGCGTTCCTTGGCGGCCTCGCGCAGTCGGGCAGCCTGCTCCTCGGCGGCACGGCGGATCTCGTCCGGGTCCGGGGCATGGAACATGAGGGAGGCGCCGGGACCGAAGGCCCCGAAGTTCTCCTGGGTGCTGGGCTGGTCGTTCGCGGACTTCTCGACCTGTACAGTCTGCGCGTCCGTCTGTTCCGAGGTGTCGGTCTGCTCGTCGCTCGCCTCGGCCGAGCCGGTTCCTTCGCCGGCCTGCGTCGTCTGCTCGGGCCCGTCGGCGCGCAGAGCGGCCTGCTCATCCGTCTCGCGGGCGCTCTCAGCGGCGTCACCGGCTGCGTCCTCGACATCGAGCGCGATCTCGTCCTCGATACTCTCCGCGGGCTGCTCGGCCTCGGGGATCTCGGCCACTGGGATCTCGCGCGCGGGCGTGTGCGCAACGCCAGCATCGTCGGAAGCGGTGGCCGCGGAATCGGACGTCCCCGGATCCTCGGCGGACGCGTCGGTCGTCGCGGGTTGCCCGGTAGCGGTGTCGGCGGGCACGGCGGCGTCGGGCTCGGAATGGGGAACGGCGGCGTCGTCGGCCGGTGCATCAGGCGTGACGGCGGGGTCGGTGGTGGTGCTGTCCTCGACGGGGGTGGTGGCGGCAGTCTCGAGGGGTGACTGTTCCGCGTTGTCCTTCTCAGGTTCCATGTGAAGTTGTGCTCCTGCTCGGGACACCGCCCGCACCCGGGCCCGAGGTGTGCTCGGTCGGTCGAGCCGGTGTTCGCCACGCGGCCGCCGGAAGTCAAAGTCGTACTCGCGGGCGCGGCGTGTGTTGCGCACACTGTCCGCGAGCCGGCGGATGCCCGAGTCGCTGGGTCCGTGGGGACCGCGAACTTGCCCCGCTCCGGACGCGCTCGATCCTGTGAGAGCGCGGGTCCGTACCGAGGGAGATCGGTGTTCCTGCCGGGTCGGTTCCTCACGTGCGGCTGAGGCCCGACCATTGGGAGTATCTCACAGTCACCCCGGGCCGGGGTGCATTCCGGGTGGTCCGGACCACATTCCCTCGGCCGGACCACAGTGCGTGTACGGGGAATGTGCCGGCGTCGCCCGCCGCCACGGGCGGCCCGCGCCCGGTGGGTCGTCATGCGCATGGTCTACGATCGAGCGCGTGAGCCCAACTTCCGCGACCACCCCCCTGACCGACCGGACACCCGAGACGACTCCGGCGCACGCCACCCGTTCGGACCGCTCGTGGGCCGTGCTCGCGGTGATCTTCTCGATCGTGGGTTTCGCCGCATCGGCCGTGCTCGTGGCGGAACGGCTCGCGATCTACAAGGACGCGGGACACCGCACGAGCTGCGACATCAACGCGTGGCTCTCGTGCGGCACGGTCATGCGCACCCCGCAGGCGGAGCTCTTCGGCTTCCCCAACCCGTTCATCGGGATCGTGGCGTACGCCGTGGTGATCGCCGTGGCCGTGGGCGTGCTCGCCGGTGCACGCTACGCCAGCTGGTTCTGGTGGTTGCTGTGGCTGGGGATCGCCGCCGGCTCGGTGTTCACCCTGTGGCTGTGGTGGCAGACCACTTTCCACATCAACGCCCTGTGCCTGTACTGCATGATCGTGTGGTGCGCCCAGACCCTGTTGCTCGCGCATACGACGGCGCGGATGCGCCGCGCCGGCCTGATCGGTTCCTCGCGTGGCACCGCCGCCGGTTCCGCCGCGTGGGCGTGGCTCCTGGGCATCGGGGTGCTCGTGATCGTCTTCGGGATCATCGCGGTGCGCTTCTCGACCGCGATCTTCGCCTGAGCCGTTCACCGACGCCGCGCTCAGACGGCGTGCGCCTCGAACACCGTGATGGGGTGCGTGCCGTCGAATGGCGTCCGCTGCCAGTCGCCCCGAACCGCGTCGACCTCGAACCCGGCGCGCCGTAACTGATCGGTCAGGATGCCGCGGTCACGAAAGGCCAGGTCCGACTCCTCCACCACGAGCTCATCCGATGACTCGAAGTGATTGTGCAAACGCAGCAGGACCCGGCTCCGTTCGAGTTCCCCCACCTCGCACCATTGCCGCAACAGCCCGTGCTGCGTGTCCCGCACGGTGGGCTCGGACTGACGCCACCCGTCCCACACCCCACGCCGAGCACCGCACGGGAATGCATCCGCTCGGCGAGGGAGCGGTAGTAGTCATGGTCCGGCCCGTCGGGGTTGTCCCCGTCGCACAGGTCGACGATCCGCGGGTCGTAGTCGGTCATGGATCCCGCGTTCAGCTCAGCTGAACCAGATGCCGATCTCCCGCTCGGCGGACTCGGGCGAATCGGACCCGTGCACGAGGTTCTTCTGCACCTTCTCGCCCCAGTCCCGACCCAAATCGCCGCGAATGGTACCGGGGGCGGCCGTGGTGGGCTCGGTGGCACCGGCGAGGCTGCGGAAGCCCTCGATGACCCGGTCCCCCTCGACCACGGCGGCCACGACGGGCCCGGAGAGCATGAACTCCACGAGCGGCTCGAAGAACGGCTTGCCCTGGTGCTCCTCGTAGTGCCGCTCGAGAATCTCGCGGGTCGCCGTCACGAGCTCGAGTTGCGCGAGCGTGTAGCCCTTGGCCTCGATGCGGGCCAGGATCTGCCCGGTCAGGCCGCGCTGGACGCCGTCCGGCTTCACGAGGACGAGGGTGCGTTGCGTCATGTGCTTCTCCTTGCTGTGGACCCACGCGGAGTCCTCGGTCGATCAGGTTCCACTCCGAGCCTAACGGCCTGTGGTCCCCGCGCGGCAACGCCCGGGGACCGCGGCCGGGAGACGGTGATCACGTCAGGGGTTCTCGACCTCCCAGCGGCGTTGTTCCTCCGCGCGCCGCACGTTCTCGCGATCCATCGCGCCACCCTTGACCACGGCGTACCACCAGGCCAGGGCGCACAACACGCCGATCACGAACATCGAGGGCACGAGCACTCCCGTGGCGATGAGCACGACCTGCAGCACCCACCCGAGGGCGTACCCCCACGGCTTGCGCAGGAGGCCGCACGCCAGCAGGAACACCAGGGCGAGAACCACCGATCCGCCCATGAGCCACAGTTTCCCGGCCGTGCTCCAGTCCCGCGCCGTGAGTCCGAACGCCGCGAGGGCGGCGAAGAACACGATGAACGCCTCGATGGAGAGCACGCTCGAGGCGAACATCGTCTTGATCGAGCGTGGCTTCTTGGGTTGGCCAGGGCGCCATTCGCGCTGAGCCTTGGTCATGCGGGCCATCGGGCTCCTTCCATGGTCGGGGCGGCGGGCTCAGAGTCCGAGCAGTACACGGGCCTCACCCACCACGGTGATGGACCCGGTGACGAGCACCGCGCCGTCGAACTGCTCGCGGGCCGCGGCGTCCTGGATGGCCGCGGCGCACGCGTCGTCCAGTCGCTCGCTCACGTGCACGGCGTCCTCGTCGAAGCCCATGTCCTCGGCGATCTCCGCGAGTTCCTCGGGTGCTACAGCGCGCGGGGACTGGGAGCGGGTGCACCACAGTTCGAGCTCGAACTCGTGGTACTCGTCCACGAGCACGCGCATCATCTCCGCAGCGTCCTTGTCTCGCAGCACGCCCACCACCAGGTTGAGCTTGGTGAACGTGAAGGCCTCGCGCACCGCGGTCGCCGAGGCCAGCAGTCCGTGCGGGTTGTGGGCCGCATCCAGGATCACCGGCGGTGCCTTGCGGGCGAGCTCGAGCCTGCCCGGCGAGGAGACTGCACCCAGTCCCGTGGCCACGAGCTCGGGGTTCAGGGGCTTGTCCCCTCCCCCCACGAACGCCTCGACGGCGGCCACGGCCACCGCGGCGTTCTGGGCCTGATGGGCCCCGAACAGCGGCAACATGAGATCCGGGTACTCCCCCGCGAGCCCCTGCACGGTGATGACCTGGCCGCCCACCGCGGTGGAACGCCCGGTCACGGCGAACTCCACGCCCTCGAACCGGAACGGGTCACCGAGTTCCCGGGCCCGGTCCAGCAGGACCTGCGCGGCCTCGGGTTGCTGCGCCGCGCTCACGAGGAAGCCCTGGGGCTTGATGATCCCGGCCTTCTCCCGGGCGATCTGCCCCACGGTGTCCCCGAGCATGGTGGTGTGGTCCAGCCCAATCGGGGTCACCACGGACACCGCGGCGTCCGCCACGTTGGTCGCGTCCCACGTGCCACCGATGCCGACTTCAAGGACCATGACGTCCACGGGTTCGTCCGCGAAGACCGCGAACGCCAGGACCGTAAGGGTCTCGAAGTACGTGAGGCGGGGAGCGCCGTCGGCCTCGAGCTTTCGGTCCACGAGCTCGAGGTACGGGGCGATCTCCGAGTAGATCCGCACGAACGTCTCGTCCGGGACGGGTTCGCCGTCGATGCTAATCCGCTCCGTGACGCGCTCGAGGTGCGGGCTCGTGTACCGGCCCACGCGCAGGTCGTGGGCGAGCAACAGCGACTCGATCATCCGGGCCGTGGACGTCTTGCCGTTGGTCCCGGTCACGTGCACCACGGGTGCGCTGCGGTGCGGATCCCCGAGCGCGGCGACCGCGGCGGCCACGGCGTCCAGCCGCGGCGCCATCCTGTCCTCCGGCGCCCGACTCAGCAGGTGCTGGTAGATATTCTCGACCGATGCGAAGTCCTCGTGCTCCTGGGCCCCGCTCACGCGTCGATCACCGCCACGGTCACGGACGGCTCGTCCGCTTCCAAGAGCTCGAGCTCGCGGGACAGGGTCTCGGACTGCACGAGCTCGCGGTTCGCGGCCACGGCGGCCACGGTCTGCGCGTCCGCGGCGACGTGGGTGCGGATCCGGTCCGAGACCTGCAGGTCCGCGTCCTTCCGTGCCTGCTGGATCGCACGGATCATGTCCCGCGCCACGCCCTCGGCGCGCAGTTCATCCGTCAGTTCGGTGTCCAGGACCAGGAACCCGCCGCCGGGCAGAACGGTCACGGCGCGCGCGGAGTCCGCCGCGGCGTCGTCAACGACCGTGACGAGTTCGTACTCGCCCTCCTGCAGGGGCACGGAGCCGGCCACGACGACGCCGTCCGCGGAGACCGACCAGTCACCGTTCTTGGTGGCCTTGATGACCTGCTGGACCTGCTTGCCCAGGCGCGGGCCCGCCGCGCGGGCGTTGACCTTCAGCTCCTGGGAGATACCGTGGTCCGCGGCGCTGACCTGCTCCGAGTCCTCGAGCGTGACGGACCTGAGGTTCAACTCATCGGCGATGATCTCTTGGAACGTGCCCTCGAGGGCATGCGCCCCGGGCACGGCCACGGTCATCCCCGCGAGCGGTTGCCGCACGCGCAGGTTGTGGGTCTTGCGCAGACCGGACCCGGCCGAGCAGATGGCGCGCGTGCGCTCCATGGCCGTGAGTAGGGCCTCGTCCCGGGGGAACAGGGAGGCATCCGGCCAGTCGGTCAGGTGCACGGAGCGCCCACCCGTAAGACCGCGCCAGATCTCCTCCGTGACGAGCGGCAGCAACGGGGCGGCTACGCGGCACACCGTCTCGAGGCACGTGTACAGCACGTCGAAGGCCTGGGTGTCCTCCTCGAAGAACCGCTCGCGGGAACGGCGCACGTACCAGTTGGTGAGGGTGTCCATGTAGGAGCGCAACCGCTCGGCACCGGCCCAGATGTCGTAGTCGTCGAACAACCGCTTGACGTCCGTGACGAGCGCGCCGGTCTCCGCGAGGATGTAGCGGTCCATCACGTGATCGGCGTCGTGGCGCAACTGGGCGTCGTAGCCGGCTCCCCCGTTCGCGGCGTTCGTGTACAGACCGAAGAAGTGGTACACGTTCCACAGCGGCAACATCATCTGGCGCACGCCGTCGCGGATGCCCTGCTCGGTGACGATCAGGTTGCCGCCGCGCAGGATGGGCGAGGACATCAGGAACCAGCGCATGGCGTCCGAACCGTCCCGGTCCAGGACCTCGTTGACGTCCGGATAGTTCTGCAGCGACTTGGACATCTTCTGCCCGTCCGAACCCAGCACGATCCCGTGGGAGATCACGTTGCGGAACGCGGGGCGGTCGAACAGCGCGGTGGCCAGGATGTGCAGCGTGTAGAACCAGCCGCGGGTCTGACCGATGTACTCCACGATGAAGTCACCCGGGTTGTGGGTCTCGAACCACTCCCGGTTCTCCATGGGGTAGTGCACCTGGGCGTACGGCATGGACCCGGAGTCGAACCACACGTCCAGCACCTCGGGCACGCGGCGCATCACGGACTCGCCCGTGGGGTCGTCCGGGTTGGGCCGGGTCAGGTCGTCGATCCACGGCCGGTGCAGGTCCACCTCGCCCTGGGCGTTGCGCGGAAGTCGGCCGAAGTCCCGCTCCAGCTCTGCGAGGGAACCGTAGACGTCCCGGCGCGGGTAATTGGGGTCGCTCGATTCCCACACCGGGATGGGTGAACCCCAGTAGCGATTGCGGGAGATGGACCAGTCACGGGCGTTCTCGAGCCACTTGCCGAACTGGCCGTCCTTGACGTTCTCGGGGATCCAGTTGATCTGCTGGTTCAGCTCGACCATCCGGTCCTTGAACGCGGTCACGCTCACGAACCACGAGGACACCGCGCGGTAGATCAGGGGGTTACGGCAGCGCCAGCAGTGCGGGTACGAGTGCTCGTAGGAGGCCTCCCGCAGCAGCGCGCCGCGGGCTCGGAGGTCCCGGACCACGGTGCGTGCCACGTCCTTGTCGAACACGTTGTGCCCGGCGAGTTCCCCGAGCGGCGCGCCCTGCGCGAGGGACTCGTCCGTGAAGAAATCGTAGAACCGTCCGCTCTCGTCCACGGAGAGCACCACGGGGATGTCGTGGGCGGCGCACACCATCTGATCGTCCTCGCCGTACGCGGGGGCCTGGTGCACGATGCCCGTGCCGTCCGTGGTAGACACGTACTCGGCCACGAGGATCTGCCACGCGTTCTGCGTCCCGAAGCGCTCGGCGTCCGTGAAGTAGTCCCACAGCGGCCGATACCGGATTCCGCCCAGCTGCTCGCCCTTGTAGTGGGCGGTGACGGCGTCCGCGACGGCCGCGGCGTCGTCGTACCCGAACTCCTTGGCGTACCCGCCCGCGAGCTCCGCGGCCACGAGGAAGCGGCGCCCGGCCAGGTCGCCGGCACCGGGGACCAGGACGTAGTCGATGTGCGGACCGACCGCGAGCGCCTCGTTGGTGGGCAGGGTCCAGGGGGTCGTGGTCCAGGCGATGGCCTCCGCGCCGGCGAGTTCGGCGGCCACGGCGGGATCGGTGGCCCACGAGGTGTCCTCGGAGAGCGTGAACGCCACGGTCACGGAGGGGTCCTGGCGGTTCTTGTAGACGTCGTCGTCCATGCGCAACTCGTGGTTGGACAGGGGCGTCTCGTCCTTCCAGCAGTACGGCAGCACGCGGTAGCCGGAGTAGACCAGGCCCTTGTCATCCAGGGCCTTGAACGCGCCGATCACGGACTCCATGTAGTCCACGTTCAGGGTCTTGTAGTCGTTGTCGAAGTCCACCCAGCGGGCCTGGCGGGTCACGTAGTCCTGCCACTCGGACGCGTACTTCAACACGGAGGCGCGGCAGGCGTCGTTGAACTTGTCGATGCCCATGGCCTCGATGTCCTGCTTGTCGGTCATCCCGAGCTGCTTCATGGCCTCGAGTTCGGCCGGCAGTCCGTGGGTGTCCCACCCGAAGCGGCGCTCCACGCGCCGGCCCTGCTGCGTCTGGTAGCGGGCCACGAGGTCCTTGACGTAGCCGGTCAGCAGGTGGCCGTAGTGGGGCAGGCCGTTGGCGAAGGGCGGGCCGTCGTAGAACACGAACTCGTTGGACCCGTGGTCCCCGCGGTCGCGCTGGTCGATGCTCGCCTGGAAGGTGTGGTCCTGTTTCCAGTAATCCAAGACGCGCTCCTCGACCGCGGGGAAACGCGGCGCGGAGGGCACCCCGTGTGCGCTGGGGTCGGTGCTCGCCTTGGGATACACGAAGGATTCGGTCACGGTGCTCCATCCTGAGGGGTGTGCGGTTCAGGATGCGAGGACGCTCGGGCGCGCGGGGCGCCGGTGGCGCGGTACCACCTCGCTTACCCGCGGTGGCATCGGCACAGCCGACGACGTCGCGAGTCGCTCGTTGGGGGCTGTCACGGGCCCGAGTCGTCCGGTTCTACTGGGGCGCGGTGCCTGTTCTTCCGGAAGGGCTCCCCGGTGATGGCCGGATCGACACCCGTGCGCGCAGGGCGCACCCCGCCATAATACCCCGACGGGAGGGACTACTCGCCCTGCTCGCCGCCGCCCTGTTCGTCTCCCCCGGACACCACCACCAGGACCCGGCCGTCCTGCACGCGCACCGGGTGGACGGGCAGCGTGTACTCCGCGCCGGACACGCACCGCCCGGTCGCGAGGTCGTAGGTCTCCTTGTACAGGGGTAAGGCGACCGTGTGGTACTGCCCCGTGCGCCCGACGATCCCCCGGGCCATCACGAGCGCCCGGGAGCGGGGGTCCCTGTGGTCGGTCGCGAACACGAGGTCGTCATTGGTGCGGAACACCGCTCGCTCTACGGGGCCCGCCTGGAGCAGCTGCCGACGATCTGGAAGAAACTCGTGGACGCCGGATTCGAGTCCGGTTCCGCGTACGGCAAGGCGCTGCGCAATGTGAAGTCGTGCATCGGCAGTTCGTGGTGCCGCTTCGGGGTGCAGGACTCGGTGGCGCTCGCCGTGGACCTGGAGAACCGCTACCGCGGGCTGCGCTCACCCCACAAGTTCAAGTCCGGGGTCTCGGGCTGCAGCCGCGAGTGCGCCGGAGGACGTGGACGCGCGCATGTACGTGCTCGAACGCGAACAGATCCGCCCGGCCACCCCCGAGGGGATCGCCCGGTCCGAGGTCGGTGAGGAGCACAAGGCGTTGGTGTCCGGGGCGAAGATCCCGGTGGGTCAGCCCTCCTGAGCCGACTCCTGGGGGCCGGGGGTCGCGCATGACTTCTGCGCGAGCGCCGCGACCCGGCCCACCACGATCACCGCGGGAGCAGTGACCTCGCGCTCGCGGGCCGCGCGGGCGATTGTGTCCAGCTGCGCCACGGTCGTGCGCTGGGTTGGGGTCCAGCCCCGCTCCACGACCGCGACCGGGGTGTCTGCGGGGTAGCCCGCGGCCATGAGCAGCTCGGCGTTATGTTCGAGACCCCGCACGCCCATCATGAGGATCAGGGTGTGCCCGTCCCGGTACGGCACGTGACGCAATTGCTGGTGCGCGGTGATGACGGTGAACCCGTGGGTCATGTCCCGGTGGGTCACGGGGATCCCCGCCGCGGCGGGGACGGAGATCGCCGAGGTCACACCCGGCACCACCTGGGTGGCCACACCGTGGGCCCGGCAGAACTCGACTTCCTCGCCACCGCGGCCGAACACGTACGGGTCCCCACCCTTGAGCCGCACGACCCGCAGTCCGAGTTTCGCCTGCTCCACGAGGGTCTCGTTGATCCGGTCCTGCGTGTACTTGTGGTACCCGGCGCGCTTGCCCACGTCGATGATGCGGGCGTGCCGGGCGAGCTCTGGTAGGAGGTCCGTGGGGCCGAGCCGGTCCGCGACGATCACGTCCGCGTCCGCCAACAGTTGCCGTCCGCGCACCGTGAGCAGTCCGGGGTCGCCGGGTCCTCCGCCCACCAGCGCCACTGTCCCGGGTTCCTGAGTGACCGGGGCCTGAAAGACCCGATCCTGAGCAACCCGTGTTTCGGTAACCGGCACCTGAGTGACCGGTGCCCGAGTGTCGGCTGCGCGATCGGGCCCGGGCGCGGCGTCGTCCGCGACGCACAGGACCCGACGCTCTTCCGCCGCGAGCGCCACCCGCTCCCGTTCCCCGGAGTCCGAGACGTGGAGGAAGACGAGCCACGCGCCGTCGAGGTCGTCGGGGCGGAACGCGCGCTCGTGCCACGTGAGACCGGGTGAGCTCGTGAGGTCCCGCAACGTGTCATGCAGATCCGGTGCCACGAGGTCCACGAGAGCGCGCTCGGCGAGCAGGGACCGCGTGTGACGCGCGGCGTCCGGTCCCCCACCGACCACCAGCACGGCGCGTCCGGCGAGGTTCAGCCCCAGGGGGTAGGTCATGATCGGGAGCTCTCCTCGGGTGCGGGCGGATCATCGCCATGCTACGCCGCGGGCCGCCTCTACTGACCTCGGACGTCACATCCGCGGGGTCACTCCGTGGCCGCTCCCTGTTTCCAGTAGCCCATGAACGAGATGTCCGTCTTGGGCACTCCCCCGCTCACGCACATCCGGCGCAGCGACTTGACCGTGGCGGATTCCGCCGCGAAGAACCAGTAGGTACCGCGGCCCTCCGGGCGGGCGACGTCCCATACGAAGTCCGCCTCCTCCGACGGGGCGGCCTCGGGCTCGCCATGACCGACCTCCCAGTAGCGGCGGGCGCGCTCGGACAACCGGTGCCACAGCCATAGCTCCAGGTCTAGTCCGCGAGGGCGTCCCCGCCGGGGCAGCCACGTCCAGTGCAGTTCGGTGCCGCCGCGCAGCGTCACGGTCAGGGTGTGCCCGTCGGACGACGTCGCCCGGGCGAGGGCGCGCGGGCCGGCCGCGGCCACGGCGTCGTCCTCGGAAGGAACCTCCACCGCGATCGTCACGCTGCGGGGCGGGGCGGAAGGGGCAGGCGCACCCACGTGCACCCCCCGCTCGATGCCGTCGATGATCGCGGCGAGCGCAGGCAGGGCAGTCTCGTCCCCAGCGAGCACGACGTCCTGGTCCGCCGCACGCCGTTCGTCCCACGCGGCCCACCAGGGGGACCCGCCCGAGGGCACGAGCAGCTGCACGTGCTCACCCTCGCGCACGGTGTCACCCCACGCGGCCCCGGGGCCCATCCCATGCTCGGGGTCGTCGTGGAGCACCACGTCGATGGCCAGCTCCGGGACCGTGTGCCCGGCCAGCTCCACCTCGGCCGCATCGCGCACCGTGTACGTGCGCAGCCAACCCCGGCGTTCGGGCGGGGCGGCCATGAACTCGCGTCGCCACCGGGTCATGTCGCTCACGTCCACCGCCACGGTGGCCCCGGGGGTGGGTGGGATCAGTACCTTGAGGTAGGCGTCCGTGCGGGGGCCCGGTCCCTGGTCACCCCACGGCATGATCCGCAATTCCTGCCCCGCCACACGTACGCGCACGAGGTGTTCGCTGAGCTTCGTGCGTCCCGTGACGGTGGCCGTCACACATGCGAGTTCCGTCATGGCAGTACCTCCTCGGGTGAACTTGGAGTGCTCGGCGGGGTGTTCGCCGGTCCCGTCCACGGGATCACGAGCCGGGCGTCCGTGGGGGCGTCGTGGAGCACCCGCGCGGACATGTCGAAGACGTCGCTGACCACCTCATCGGTCATGACCTGCTCGGCCGAACCGGTCGCGGTGACCGCCCCGTCCTTGAGTGCCACGAGCACGTCCGCGTACCGCGCGGCGAGCGAGAGTTCATGCAGCACCATGACCAGGGTGATCCCTCGGGAGCGCTGCAGTGCGGTGAGGATGTCCAGGATCTCGGCCTGGCGCGCGATGTCCAGATACGTCGTGGGTTCGTCGAGCAACAGTACGTCCGTGTGCTGCGCGAGCGCGAGGGCGATCCACACGCGTTGGCGTTGACCGCCGGACAAATCCCCCACGCGGCGTTCGAGCAGCTCCCCCAACCCGGTGAGTTCGACCGCTTCCGCCACGGCGTCGTCGTCCTGGGCACGCCACCGTCCGAAGGCGCCACGGTACGGGTGCCGTCCGCGCGCCACGAGCTCCTGCACGGTCACGCCCTCGGGTGCCACGGGGTCCTGTGGGAGGAAACCCACGGTGCGCGCGAACCGGGTGCGGTGCCACCGACTCACGTCCGCCCCGCCCACGAGGATCTCTCCGGCGGACGGGGTGAGCTGGCGCGCGCACGCCTTGAGCAGCGTGGACTTCCCGCAACCGTTGGCCCCCACGAGCGCGGTCACGGCCCCCGCGGGGAACTTCACGTTCACGTCCCGCAGCACCGGCGTCTCGCCGTAGCCCACGGTCAGCCCCCGCACCGCGAGCTCGGACGACGACGCCGCGTCATCGCCTTGCTCGGTCCCCCCGGCCCGGTTCGGATCGGTCATGGACGTCATGTTTCCGCCTTTCCTCGCCCGATCAACAACCACAGCAGTACGGGCGCGCCGGCCGCCGCGGTGACCACGCCCACGGGCAGGGCCAGCCCGGGGATCGTCTCCGCGGCCACGTAGTCTGAGACCACCATGAGCACCGCGCCCACGAGCGCGGCGTGCCGGGCGTGACCCGCACCGCCACCCAGCCCCCTCGCAATGGGTGCGGCCATGAAGGACACGAACGCCACGGGCCCCACGGCGGAGGCCGCCACGGCCACGAGCACCACGGCGAGCCCGAGGGCCGCGAGCCGCGTGGCCCGCACGTGCACCCCGAGCCCGGCGGCCAGGGGATCCCCCGCGCCGAGCGTGTCCACCGCGGGCGCCAAAACCGCGCACACGGGCAGCAGGATCGCGAGGCAGATCCCCACCTGCGCGATGTCCACCCACCGGGCAGCGTTAAGTGAACCCGTGAGCCACTGCATCGCGTCCTGGGCGGCGTAGATGTCCGCGCGGGTCAGCACCGCGTTGATCGCCGCGGCGGTCAGTGCTCCCGCCGCGACGCCGGTCAGCACGAGTTTGCCGATGTTGGCCCGCGTACCCCCGGCGGCCAGGACCACCGCGAGCATCAGGCCGAAACCACCCGCGAGGGAACTGAGTGTCACCGCGGCACCGGAGAGCCCGCCCAGCGTGATGGCCGCGACCGCGCCGAGCCCGGCCCCGGAGGAGACACCCATGATGTCCGGGGAGGCCAGGGGGTTGCGCAGCACGCGCTGGAACAGGTGACCGGCGATCCCGAAGGCGATCCCCGTGAGGATCCCGAGCACCGTGCGCGGCAGGGTGATGTCCCACACGATGTACGCGGCGGGGCCGGAGTAGTCGTGCGTGAGCACGGCGACCAGGTCGGGCACGGCCACGACATACTTGCCCAGTGCGATCCGCGCGAAGGAGGCGAGGGCCAGCACGAGCACGAGCAGCGCCGTGACCCGGCGGGTGCGGCGTCGGGAGCGGGAGCGTCCCGCGCGCACGGTGGCCACGGTCGCGGGGGCGGGCAGCGACGTCGTCCTGGGAAAAGGGGAAACGGCGGGACTCACGCGGCCACCACTCCCCTGCGTCGGATCACGACCACGAGCGCGGGGGCGCCGATCACCACGAGCGCGATCCCCACCTGGATCTCCCGGTCCGGGACGAGCACGCGCGCCACGACGTCCGCGAGCAGGACGATGAACGGGCCCGCGAGCAGGCACGCCGGGACGACCCTGCGGTAGGAGATGCCCACCAGCGAACGCACCGCGTGGGGTACGAGCAGTCCGCAGAACACGAGCGGGCCCACGAGTGCGGTGGAGGTACCCGAGAGCAGCACCACGGCCAGGCCCGCGAGGCCGCGCACGAGCGCCGGGTTCACCCCGAGTCCGCGACCCAGAGCGTCGCCCAGGGTCAGGGTGTCCAGGGAACGGGCCAGCGCCCACCCGAGCAGCAGGGCCACGAGAATCACGGGGCTCGCGAGCACCAGGAACGTGCCGTCCGGCCGGGTCAGTTCACCGACCTGCCAGCGCCGGAAAGTGTCGAACGTGGCCTGGTTGCTCAACAGCACCGCGCTCGTCAGCGCCGTGAGACCCGCGGAGACCGCCGCCCCCGTGAGGGCCAGGGTCACCGGACGCGCCCCGCCCCGGGCCGCGGAGGCCAGCGCGTACACGGCGGCCACGGCCACGGCGGAGCCCAGCGCTGCGAGCCACAACTGGTGCGTGACGCCGGTCAGACCCAGGAACGCGCCGCCTGCCACGACCGCGAACGCGGCCCCGGCCGTCAGCCCCAGGATGCCCGGATCGCCCAGGGGGTTGCGCGTGGCACCCTGTAGCAACGCCCCGGCCACGGCGAGCGCGGCCCCGGTGAGCAGGCCCGCCCCGGTGCGCCACACGCGGGATTCGACCACGGCGCCATCGAGCGCGGGAACCCCGGGGACGGCCCCCGGGTCACCCGAGAACACGTGCGGGACCACGTGCCACGTGACACCCAGCCCGATGGGCCGGGACCCGTACGAGATCGAGAGGAACACGGCCACGAGCAGCAGTGCCGCCATGGCGAGCCAGGACATACCCCGACCCCGCGTGCGCCCGCGCGGGGCGGACGGCGCGGCGTCGGGACGGGCGAACGTGGAACTGCCGGGCACGAAGGGTCAGGCCCCCAGCGTGGTCTTGATCGCCGGGATGTGGGCGTCGAGCGCGTGGGGCATGGACAGCGGGGAGGACGAGTACCCGGAGAGCACGTCCTGCTTGTCCGTGAGGAACATCCCCCGCCCGTTCGCGATCGCGGGGATGGTCTTGAGGATCGGGTCCGTGCGGAACTTCTCGGCCTGGGCGTCGTCCTCCGCGGCCGCCACGAACAGGTCGCTCGTGAGCTCGTCGGCGCGTTCGCGGGGCCATTCGCGCCAGAACTGATCCTCCGTGATGTTGTTCTTGACCGCGTCCGCGAGATTCATGCCCAGCTCGGTGAAGAAGCGGGGGCGTCCGTCCGCGGGGCCGTAGAACCCCAAGCTCTGGGAGACGTCACCGTAGATGAAGGTCTTGCCCTTGGCCGCGCCGAGTTCATCTGAGCGCCGGGAGACGAGTTCTTCGGTGCGGCTCACGAGTTCGTCACCGGCCGCGGAACGGCCCAGGGCCTTGGCCGTGACACGCTGCATGTCCTGCCACGAGTTGACCCACGGGCCCGTGGGGTACGCGACCACCGGGGCGATCTTTGTGAGGCGGTCGTACTCCTCCCGGGTGACCCCGGAGTTCACCGCGACGATCAGGTCCGGGCTCAACTCGGCGATGTCCGTGAAGTTCACACCGTCCGACTCGTCCATGGCCTTGGGCGTCTGCCCACCCAGTTCTGAGACCTTGGCGTCGAACCAGTCGGTGGACCCGTTCGCGTTGCCGCCCCAGGCCACCTTGGTCATGCCCACCGGCACCACGCCGAGCGCGGCCACGAAGTCCTGCGTGTTGCTCGCGCCCACGCACACGACCCGCTGCGGCGCGGCCTCGACCTTCGTGGTGCCCAGGGCGTGTGTCACCTCCACGGGGAACGTGTCCGTGGGGCTCGACGACGCCGTGGCACCGGGGGTCTGCGCCTGCCCGTCCCCGTCCCGCGCGCCCGTGGAACACGCCGCGAGCCCCATGAGGGAGGCCACGGCCAGGCCGGAGCCCAGCAGGGTGCGACGGTTGAACTGCCGGGACGCGTTCCCGGACCGGTGAGGGGACATGGACACTCCTGGGTCACTGAATTTGATAAGGCAAGCCTAACCTAATTCATGCTCCCGTTCGGCCGCAACCGCTCCGTGCGCGCTCTCGCGGGTGCGGCCGGACCGAGCAGAGCCAGGGCGTTCCGCTGACCGGTCATGGGGCGCCGGGCGGATGGGCAGGACCGGCCCACCAAGGGCAACCGGCCGCCGGTGCTCCGAGGCACCGGCGGCCGGTCACCGCAACGCACGCTGTCAGTTGTTCGTGCGGATCATCTTGTGCGGCGCAGCCTGGGCCACGGGCTTGACCGTGATCGTGTCCAGGTCCACGTGATGCGGCAGTTCCACGGCGAAGGCGCAGACCTCGGCCACGTCCTGGCCCGAGAGCGGTTTCTCCACGCCCGCGTAGATCTTGTCCGCGGCCGCCTGGTCACCACCCAGGCGCATGAGCGAGAACTCGGGAGTGTGCACCAGACCGGGCGCCACCTCCACCACGCGCACGTTGTGCTCGGCCTCCTCGAGGCGCAGCGCCTCGGTCATGGCGCGTTCGGCGTACTTGGCGGCGTTGTAGCCCGCTCCGCCCTCGTAGGCGCGCTGGGCGGCGATCGAGGTCAGGTTCAGCACCGTGCCCTCACCGTTGGCCCGCAACGTGGGCAGGAACGCGCGGACCACCCGCAGGGTGCCCATGACGTTGACGTCGTACATCCACTGCCAGTCCTCGTCCTTGGCGTCGGCCACCGTGTCCGTGCCGCGTGCTCCGCCGGAGATGTTGAGGATCGCGTCCACGGTGCCCTGCTCGCCGAGCACCCGATCGCGCAGCGCATCCACCTGCGCCTGGTCGGTGATGTCGGTGGGCGCGGCACTCGCGCCGGTCTCCCGGGCCAATTCCTCGAGACGCTCCGCGCGACGGGCGACGGCGTACACCGTCCACCCGCTCTCGCGCAGGCGGCGCACCGTGGCCTCGCCGATGCCCGTGGAGGCACCGGTGACCACGGCCACCTTGCCGTTGCCGAGCGGCTTGGGATCCTTGTAGGTGGGATGTGTGTTCTGAGTCATGTTTCCACCGTAGCGCGCGGAATTATGACTTAGAACAATCCGGATCGGCTCGATTAGGACGTTTCAGAAACCACTGCGGTGATCGCGCAACCAGCCCAGGAGCACAACGGCGTTGTTGTGCTCCTCGTCCTTCGCGTCATAAAGCAGGGTCGCGGAGTCTACGTCCCGCAGCACGCTCCTGAGCTGCGCGACCTCCCCGGAGGCGTCCTCGTCGAGTTCCTCGCGGTAGCGCTGCGCGAAGCTATCGAACTTCTCGGGGTCGTGACCGAACCACTTGCGCAACTCGTCGCTCGGGGCGACCCCCTTGAACCAGTGGTCCAGGGCTGCATGGTCCTTTCTGACCCCGCGCGGCCACAAGCGATCGACCAGGATCCGAGCGCCGTCGTCTCGCGCGGCGTCCTCGCGAATGCGGTGGATGTGCAAACGTGCCATGCCCCCACGCTACGACGGTCCGTGCCCGCGTGCATGAGAGACTGGAGCACATGGCACAGAACCTCGAGGGTACAGACACGCCCGAAATCATCGACAGCGCTGCGTCCACCACCGCGGTGAACGTCCCCGACAAGCCGGCCATGGAGGGCCTGGAGGAGAAGTACTCCGCGCAGTGGCGCGAGAACGGCACGTACGCGTTCCGCGAGGACACCACGCGCGAGGACGTCTACTCGATCGACACTCCCCCGCCCACGGCCTCCGGCTCCCTGCACGTGGGACACATGTTCTCCTACACGCAGACGGACGTGATCGCCCGCTATCAGCGGATGTCCGGCAAGAACGTGTTCTACCCGCTGGGCTGGGACGACAACGGCCTGCCCACCGAGCGCCGCGTGCAGAACTACTACGGCGTGCGCTGCGAGCCCGGCAAGCCGTACATCGAGGGCTACCAGCCTCCGGAGAAGCCGGCCAAGAACCAGCGCGACTGGGACGTGGTGTCCCGCCAGAACTTCATCGAGCTGTGCGAGGAACTCGCGGTCGAGGACGAGAAGGTCTTCGAGCACCTGTTCTCCACCCTGGGTCTGTCCGTGGACTGGACCCGCACGTACCGCACGATCGACGCGCACTCGCGCAAGGTCTCCCAGCTCGCATTCCTCAAGGACTACGAGGCCGGTAACGCGTACATGGCCGAGGCCCCCACCATGTGGGACGTCACGTTCCGCACCGCCGTGGCCCAGGCCGAGCTCGAGGACCGCGAACGAGAAGGTGCCTACCACCGCGTGGCGTTCCACCGACCGGACGGCGAGAAGGTCTTCATCGAGACCACCCGCCCCGAGCTGCTGCCCGCGTGCGTGGCGCTGGTGGCCCACCCGGACGACGAGCGCTACCAGGCGCTGTTCGGCACCACCGTGCGTTCCCCGCTGTTCGACGTCGAGGTCGAGGTCAAGGCCCACCCGCTCGCCAAGCCGGACAAGGGCTCGGGTATCGCCATGATCTGTACGTTCGGTGACCTCACCGACGTCACGTGGTGGCGCGAGCTCGATCTGCCCACGCGCGCCCTGATCGGCCGCGACGGCCGCTTCGCCTCGGAGCAGCCCGCATGGATCGCCGACGGCGCCCCGGCCGAGAACTACGCGCAGCTCGCCGGCAAGACCGTGTTCTCCGCGCAGAAGACCGTGGTCGAACTGCTCGCCGCCTCCGGTGACATGGAAGGCGAGCCCAAGAAGATCACCCACCCCGTGAACTTCTACGAGAAGGGCGACAAGCCCCTCGAGGTGGTCACCTCCCGCCAGTGGTACATCCGCAACGGCGGTCGGGACGCCGAGCGCCGCGACGCCCTGATCGACCGGGGCCGTGAGATCTCGTGGCACCCCTCGTTCATGCGCGCGCGCTACGAGAACTGGATCGAGGGTCTCAACGGGGATTGGCTGATCTCCCGTCAGCGCTTCTTCGGCGTGCCGTTCCCGGTGTGGTACCCGCTGGACGAGTCCGGTGAACCGGATTACGACCACCCCGTGCTCCCCGCCCAAGACCAGTTGCCCGTGGATCCCACCACGGACGTGGCCCCCGGCTACACCGAGGACCAGCGCGATCAGCCTGGTGGGTTCATGGCGGACCCGGACGTCCTGGACACCTGGGCAACCTCTTCCCTGACCCCGCAGATCGCAACCGGCTGGGCCGTGGACGAGACCTTGCACGCCAACACGTTCCCCATGGACCTGCGCCCGCAGGGTCACGACATCATCCGCACGTGGCTGTTCTCGACCGTGGTGCGCGCCGAGACGCTGGCGCAGACCGTGCCGTGGAAGCACACGGCACTGTCCGGGTGGATCCTGGACCCGGACCGCAAGAAGATGTCCAAGTCCAAGGGCAACGTGGTGATCCCCACCGAGGTGCTCGAGAAGTACGGCTCGGACGCGGTGCGCTACTGGGCGGCGTCGGCCCGCCTGGGCGCGGACACCGCCTACGACGAGGGCCAGATGAAGATCGGCCGTCGCCTGGCGATCAAACTGCTCAACGCATCCAAGTTCGTGCTGGCCCAGGGCGTGACCGAGGCCTCCGTGCTGGGCTCCGGGACGGACGGTTCCGTGGTGACCAACGGTCTGGACCGCTCCCTGTTGGCCCAGCTCGCGGACGTCGTGGAGCGCGCGAGCACCGCGTTCCAGGAGTACGAGTACGCGCGCGCCCTGCAGTTGATCGAGTCCTTCTTCTGGACCTTCACGGACGACTACGTGGAGCTCGTGAAGGACCGCGCATACGGTTCCCGCGGGGAGGCCGCGCAGGCCTCGGTGCACGCGGCCCTCGCGACGACGCTCGACACCCTGCTGCGCTTGTTCGCCCCGTTCATCCCATTCGCCACGGAAGAGGTGTGGTCGTGGTGGCGCTCCGGTTCGGTGCACCGCGCGGCCTGGCCCGTGACCGACGGGTTCGCCGAGCCCGCTCACGCGGGTGATCCCGAGGTGCTCACCGTGGTGGGCGAGGCGCTGTCCGGGCTGCGCAAGGCCAAGTCCGAGGCCAAGGTCAAGCAGCGCACCGCGGTCACCTCCGCGGTGATCTCGGGCCCGGCCGCTCAGCTTGAGCAGTTGCGCGCCGGGCTGGAGGACCTCCGGGCCGCCGGTAACGCCGCAGACCTCACGCTCACCGGCGCCGAGGGTGAGCTGGCCGTGAGTGACGTCCAGCTCGAGGAAGCACCACAGGCCTGAGTCGACATGGAGGGGCCCGTCCTGCGTCGTGCGGGATCGGGCCCCTCGGCACATCACGAACGCCGTCGCCCCCGCGGAGCCGTCCTTGCCCGGTCCGATGGACGGCACCGGCACACCGGGCCCTCCGCGCTGCACCCAGCGCATGAACGAACCCCGCCACGTGCGTGACGGGGTTCGTTCATGCCTGCAGCGGTCGGGCGCACGGTCCGGCGCACGCGCCGCCGCGGGACGTCAGCTGAAGTCGGGGCCCTTCTCGCGCCCGCGCTTGAGCTCGTAAAAGCCGGGGTAGGACGCCAGCGCCAGGGCGCCGTCCCAGACCTTGCCGGCCTCCTCGCCCTTGGGCGCCGGGGTGAACACGGGACCGAAGAAGCCCACGCCGTTCACGGCGATGCACGGGGTGCCGATGTCCTGACCCGCCACGGCACGGGCCTCGTCCGTGGACGCTCGGATGGCGTCGTCGTACTCGGTGGAGTTCTTGGCCGCAGCGAGGTCTGCCGGCAGACCGACCTCTGCGAGGGACTCGGTGATGATCGCCTCGAGGTCCTGCATGCCACCGGGGTGACGACGGGAGCCCATGGCGTCGTAGAGCTTCTTGTAGTACTCGCCGCCGTGCTGCTCGGCCGCGGCCTGGATCACGCGCACGAGCCACATGGACTCGTCGTGGCCGTGGTGGTGGTTCTCGGGGTTGTCCTCGTTGAGGATGCCCAGCGAGATGATCTTCCAGTCCACGTCCACGTCCCGGATGCGCACGACCTCCTCCATCCAGCGGGAGGTCATCCAGGCCCACGGGCACAGGGGATCGAACCAGAAATCGACGTGTTGCTTCTCGGCCATGAGGTGTCCTTTCGCGTGTTCGGTTCTTTCGCTCACGCCGACTTGTGGCGACGCCGCTCGGCGTCGATCATCTCGTGCGTGAAAATCTCGGGGTCGGCCAGTTTGGCCACGGCGTCCTTGGTGACGAGCACTGCGGCGACGTCGTCGCGGCCCGGCAGTTCGAACATGACCGGCATGAGAATGTCCTCGAGGATCGCGCGCAGACCGCGCGCGCCGGTGCCGCGTTCGATGGCCAGTTCCGCGATGGCCTCGAGGGCCTGCGGGTCGAAGGTGAGTTCTACACCGTCGAGCTGGAAGAGTTTGCGGTACTGCTTGACCAGCGCGTTCTTGGGTTCGGTGAGGATGCGCACCATGTCCGCGACGGACAGTTTGGACAGCGTGGCCACCACGGGCAGCCGCCCGATGAACTCGGGGATCAGTCCGAACTTGAGCAGGTCCTCGGGCTGGACCTGACCCGTGAGATCCACGTCCGCGGTGTCCCGGATGGGCGCACCGAAACCGATGCCCTTCTTGCCCGTGCGCTGCTGCACGATCTCCTCGAGACCCGCGAACGCTCCCGCCACGATGAACAACACGTTGGTGGTGTCCAGGTGCAGGAACTCCTGCTGCGGGTGCTTGCGGCCACCCTGGGGCGGCACGGAGGCCACCGTGCCCTCGAGGATCTTCAGGAGCGCTTGCTGGACCCCTTCGCCCGATACGTCCCGCGTGATCGAGGGGTTCTCAGATTTACGAGAAATCTTGTCGATCTCGTCAATGTAAATAATCCCCTGCTCCGCTTTCTTGATATCGAAATCAGCGGCTTGGATGAGCTTGAGAAGAATGTTCTCAACGTCTTCCCCCACGTATCCGGCTTCGGTCAGGGAGGTGGCGTCCGCGACCGCGAACGGCACGTCCAGTTTCTTGGCGAGGGATTGCGCGAGGTAGGTCTTCCCGGACCCCGTGGGTCCCACCAACAGGATGTTGGACTTGGCCACCTCGATGGCCTCCTCGTCCCCCTCGGAGCCCGCAATGGTGAGCGTGTGCCCGGAGACGCCCGCGCGGATGCGCTTGTAGTGGTTGTACACGGCCACGGCCAGCGCACGCTTGGCGGGCTCCTGGCCGATCACGTACTCCCGCAGGTGATCGTAGATCTGCTGCGGGCGGGGCAGCTCCGTCTGGTCCGTCTCCGTGACCTCGGTGAGCTCCTCCTCGATGATCTCGTTGCACAGCTCGATGCACTCGTCACAAATGTAGACCCGCGGGCCCGCGATGAGCTTGCGCACCTGCTTCTGGCTTTTGCCGCAGAAGGAGCATTTGAGCAGGTCAACGCTCTCCCCGATGCGCGCCATGTATCAGCCTCACAGTTCGTCTTGACGGATGCTGGGTCCACTCTAAGCGAGCTTCTCACGGCCCGCCCAATCATGCCGAGGCGCGTGACGGCCACGCCGCATATCCGTGCACCGTGGCCGTCGGTCCCCTCGTCACCCCCGGAAGCTGCGCCTCCGGGTCGCCGCTCAGGCCTGCGTGACCGTGGAGGGCTTGTTGATCTTGCGGGAGTCCAGCACCTGGTCGATGATGCCGTACTCCTGGGCCTCCTTGGCCGTGAGGATCTTGTCGCGTTCGATGTCGCGGTTGATCTCCTCCGCAGCCCTGTTGGTGTGCAGCGCCATGGTCTCCTCCAACCACGTGCGCATGCGCATGATCTCGTTGGCCTGGATCTCGATGTCCGAGGCCTGACCGCCGCCCTGGCCCTCCATGGCGGGCTGGTGGATCAGCACGCGCGCGTTGGGCAGCGCGAGGCGCTTACCGGGAGTACCGCCCGCGAGCAGCACGGACGCCGCGGAGGCCGCCTGGCCCAGGCACACGGTCTGGATCTCGGGGCGGATGTACTGCATGGTGTCGTAGATGGCCGTCATGGCCGTGAACGAACCGCCCGGGGAGTTGATGTACATGGTGATGTCCCGGTCCGGGTCCTGGGACTCGAGCACGAGCAGCTGCGCCATGATGTCGTCCGCGGAGGTGTCATCCACCTGGACGCCCAGGAAGATGATCCGGTCCTCGAACAGCTTGGTGTACGGGTTCTGGCGGCGGTAGCCGTACGGGGTGCGTTCCTCGAAGTCCGGGATCACGTAGCGGCTGGTGGGCAACTGCGGTGCAGTGGCGTGAGGCAAGTTCATTGGTCCGTCCTGAAAGTCTATGGGTGGTTCCGGCAGCTCGCGCGCTGCTTACTGGGAGTCCTTCATGGTTCCGCCGCCACCGGTCACGTTGCCGGCAGACTGGGCGATCTGGTCGAAGAATCCGTACTCCAGGGCGCGCTGAGCGTCGAACCAGTTGTCACGGTCGTTGTCGCGCAGGATGGTCTCGAGCGTCTGACCGGTCTGCTCCGCGGTCAGTTCCGCGAGCCGCTGCTTCATGGACAGGATCAGCTCGGCCTGCACGCGGATGTCGGACGCGGTGCCGCCCATGCCGCCCGAGGGCTGGTGCATGAGGATGCGCGCGTTGGGGGTCGCATAGCGCTTGCCCTTGGTCCCGGAGGACAACAGGAACTGGCCCATGGACGCGGCGAGGCCCGTGGCGACCGTGACGACGTCGTTGGGGATCAACTGCATGGTGTCGTAGATCGCCATGCCCGCCGTGACGGAACCGCCCGGGGAGTTGATGTAGAGGTAGATGTCCGCCTCGGGGTCCTCGGCGGAGAGCAACAGCATCTGCGAGCAGATGAGGTTGGCGTTGGTGTCCCGCACCTCGGAACCCAACCAAATGATGCGTTCCTTGAGCAGTCGGTTGTAGACGTAGTCGTCCTGACCACCCGGTGCCATGTCCTCCATACGCGGAGTGGCCGGTGCGGCACCGTACGGCTGAATGGGAGTGGAGGTCATGAATGCCCTCTTTCTGCTGGACGGGTCCGGGTCGAACGAGCGCCGCCGAACCGAACCCATGAACACGTTCTGTCTCAGCAGCGTAGTGCGCCGTCTCCCCGTGCACGCCCGGTGTTCCGCGGTGTTCGCTTCTGGCGCATGGTGGCACGCGGACAGCGAAACGCCACGACGTCCCCTCGGTGGGGGGCTCGTCGTGGCGTTGCGCGGAGGCCGTTGGCACCCGGTTCACCCGGGTGCCAACGGGTGACTCACTTGGTCTCGGCGGCCTCGTCGGTGGCAGCTTCGTCCGCGGCGGTCTCCTCGGAGGCGGCCGGAGCGGAGTCGGCCTCGGCACCCGGCTCGGCGGCGGCGTCGTCCGCGGAGCCCACGAACTTGGACAGGTCCACGGCTTTGCCGTTGGAGTCGGTGACGGTGGCGTACTCGAGGACCTTGGCCAGGGCCTTGCGGCGGCGCACCTCACCGACCATCATCCCGGCCTGGCCGGAGCCGTCCAGCATCTGTGCGAACTGGTTGGGGTCCATGCCGTACTGCTGGGACATGTTAACGATGTAGTCGATCAGCTCGGACTGCTCCACGCCGACCTCTTCGGCCTCGGCCACGGCGTCCAGGATGATCTCGTTGCGGAACGCGGTCGCGGCGTTCTCACGGACCTCGGCACGGTGCTCCTCGGTGTCGTGACCGGGTTCGGCGGAGGCCTGGGCCTGCGGCGAGTCGAAGTGCTGGGTGACCTGCTCCTCGATGACGTTCTCGGGGACCGGGACCTCGATGAGCTCCACGAGCTTCTCGAGCACCTTGTCACGGGCCTCGATGCCCTGCTCGACGGCGACGGACTCGGCGGCCTGCTTCTTCAGGTCCTCCTTGAGCTCATCGACGGTGTCGAACTCGGAGGCCAGCTGGGCGAACTCGTCGTCCACCTCGGGCAGTTCGCGTTCCTTCACGGCCGTGACCTTGACCTTGACCGTGGCCTCGGCACCGGAGTGCTCGCCACCGGCGAGCGTGGTCTCGAACGTGGCGTCCTCACCGGCGGACAGGCCGGTCACGGCCTCGTCGATGCCCTCGAGCATGGTGCCGGAGCCCACCTCGTAGGACAGGTCGTTGGCGGCGTCCACTTCCTCGCCGTCCACGAGCGCCTGCAGGTCGAGGGTCACGTGGTCACCCTCGGCCGCGGGGCGATCCACGGTCTTGAGGGTGCCGAAGCGACCGCGCAGCTCGTCCAGGGCCTTCTGCTCGTCCTCGGCGGAGGCCTCACGGGCGTCCACCTCGATCTTCAGACCCTTGTAGTCGGGCAGCTCGATCTCGGGACGGATGGCCACGGAGATCTCCACCTGGCTGTCGGCCTCGCGGTCGTCACCCTCCGGCTTGGACAGCACCTCGACCTGGGGCTGCGACAGCGGGGTCAGCTCGTGCTCGGCGAGGGCCTGCTGATAGAAGTCGTTGAGCCCCTCGTTCAGGGCGTTCTCCACCACGAAGTCGAAGCCCACGCGCTGGTCGATGAGCTTGGAGGGCACCTTGCCCTTGCGGAAGCCGGGGATCTGAATCTGCTCGGCCAGTTCCTTGTAGGTCTTCTGGACGAACGGCTTCAGATCCGCGTAAGCGATGTCAATGGTGATCTTCGCCTCGGTGGGGTTGAGTTTCTCGACGGCGCTCTTCACTTCCGCTGTCACTCCTGGGGTCGATGGGTACTTGCTACAACGGACCGGGGTCGGTCCGGTCGGTCAACGAGCGCCGCAACGCGACGCGCTGCAACGCTCAGACGTCGGGGTGACAGGACTCGAACCTGCGATCTCCTGCTCCCAAAGCAGGCGCGCTAGCCACTGCGCTACACCCCGTGATCACGTGCCCGACACGCGCTCCGTTTCGTCTCCGCCCGTGGGCGGAACGAGGTCGACGGCTCGCCCGCGGGTGAGCCGACATCACGACAGTCTATCGTGTCGCGGCCCCGCACCCGGCAACCGGGTGGTAGAACCCGGTGATTGGCACGGTTTCTGGGGCTCGTGTACTCTTTCAACGTCCCCGGGGATGTAGCTCAATGGTAGAGCCCCAGTCTTCCAAACTGGCTACGCGGGTTCGATTCCCGTCATCCCCTCAGCGATCCCCGAAACCCCGCCGTGCCCGTGTGCGCCGCGGGGTTTCGTCGTTCCCGCGACCCTTCTCCCGACACCCCCCGGAAGACTCTCGCAGTACGACGCCGCGTCGAACCGGACCGGGCACACGGTGGGTGCGAGGCCGCATCACGCCTGGCAGCTCGGGCACCAGTAGAGCCCCCGCCCGTTGAGGTCGCGCTTGAGCACGGTGGTCCCGCACCGCAGGCACGGCTGCCCGTGGCGGTGGTAGACGTAGTTCGCGTGCTCGGGCCATGCCTCGGTGTCCGGGATGTCGGGGCGGTCCGCCGGATCCGTGGTGATGATCCGGCCCACGCGCACCCCCACGGCCATGAGCGTCACGTTCTCCTCCCACAGCCCGAGCAGGTCCTCGCGGGTCAGCGAGGCTCCGGGCGTCATGGGGTTCACACCCCGGCGGAACAGGGACTCCGCCCGGAAGATGTTGCCGATCCCCGACACCACGTTCTGCTCCATGAGCAGCACGCCGATCGCCCGCTTGCTCTTGGCCGCGGCACGCAGGAACGGTTCCGGATCGGCCTGCGGGTCCAGGGGGTCCGGTCCCAGCTTGGCCTCCGCGGCCCGCGCTTCCTCCGGTGTCTCCACCGTGCACAGGGCCGGCCCGCGTAGATCCGCCCACCCGTGCTCGCCGGCCAACCGGGCCCGCACGGCACCGACCGGGGGCTCGGGAACGACCCGTCCGGCGTCGTCGTACGCCACTGCCGATTCCTCCGCGGAGCCGGACTCGCGCTCCCCCACGCGGCGCGGGGCGCCGATCGAGGACGCCGCCGCGAACTGCTCGTCCCCCGCGAAACTCCACGCGCCGTAGATGCCGAGGTGCGAACGCATGACCACGACGTCGTCGGGGTCACAGGGCGCCGCGAAGTCCAGGTAGAGGTGCTTGCCGTGGGCGCGGGCGCACGTCAGGACGCGCCCGTCCAGCACGGCGGCACCCGCGGCGAAGCGGCCCTGGGGACTCGTGACGCGCAACCGCTGGCCCACGAACAGGTCCCCGAGCTGACGCCCGAGGCGGTGGATCGAATGGCCCTCGGGCACGTCCGACGCCCCCGCTCAGTCCTGCGTGTACGGGCGGACCGGGACCTCGGAGAGGTGGCCCACGATGTCCCCGGTGCGCTCGAACTCGGCGAGCTGCTCGATTCGGCGCACGTGCCGGGATTCCCCCGAGAACGGCTCGGCGAGGAAGATCCGCACGAGCTCCAGGGCCTCGTCGTTGCCGTGCTGGCGCCCGCCGATCGCGATCACCTGGGCGTCGTTGTGCTGCCGGGCCAACCGGGCGGTGTCCTCGTTCCACACGAGGGCCGCGCGGATCCCCCGGACCAGGTTGGCCGCCATCTGCTCGCCGTTACCGGAACCACCCAGCACGATGCCGAGCGAGTCCAGACCGTTCTCGCGGTCCTCGCGGACCCCCTGGGCAGCACTGATGCAGAACGCGGGGTAGTCGTCCGCGGCGTCGTAGACCGCGGGGCCGTGGTCGATCATCTCGTAACCGTCCTCGCTCAGCCGCTGCATGAGGAAGTGGGACAGCTCGAGGCCAGCGTGGTCGGTGGCAATGTGCACGCGCATGGGACGTCAGCAACTCCTGGACGGGGTGGTCGCGGGGCAACCGGCACGTCTGCTCCGCGACGGGAAAGGGTCGCCTCCACCTTAGCCGCCGATCCCACCGGCGCGGGCGCTCCCCCGGCTCGAGCCCGGGCAACAATCGGACCGGCGGAGGGGCCGTGCCGTCGCGGTATGCGTGCGAGGAAGAACGCGGGCCCGAGTCGGCGGCGTGGGGCCCGCGGCGGGACTTGCGACGGCTGCCATAATGGCAAGATGCCCCGCGCGGGCATCGAATTGTCGTCGAGGAGAGGAACGCCGCTGTGCCCGGAACGAACCTGACCCGAGCGGAGGCCGCCGAGCGCGCGCGGATCATCTCGGTCGAGTCCTACCACGTGGATCTGGACCTCACGGGGGACCCCGAGACCTTCCGGGCGCGCACCACGGTGACGTTCGATGCCGAAGCGGGAGCGCACACATTCATCGACGCGATCACCGCGTCCGTGGATTCCGTGACCCTCAACGGCACTTTCCTGGACCCCGCGAAGGTCAGCAACGGCGAGCGCATCGACCTGCCCGATCTCGCCGAGCACAACGAGCTCGTGGTGGACTCCCGGATGTACTACATGAACACGGGTGAGGGCCTGCACCGGTTCGTGGATCCCGTGGACGATCAGGTGTACCTCTACACCCAGTTCGAGGTCGCGGACACCCGCCGGATGTTCCCGGTCTTCGAACAGCCCGATCTCAAGGCCACGTTCCAGTTTGCGGTCACCGCACCCGCCGACTGGGACGTGGTGTCCAACCAGCCCACCCCGGAACCCTTCCCAGTGGCGGACGGCGTGGCCCGGTGGGAGTTCTCCCCCACCCCCGTGATCTCGTGCTACATCACCGCGTTGATCGCGGGCCCCTACGTCAAGACCACGGACAGCCTGGTCTCCTCGGACGGACGCACCATCGAGCTGGGCCTGTTCGCGCGCCGCTCCCTGTTCGAGTACGTGGACGCCGAGGAGATGTTCGAGGTCACCAAGCAGGGCTTCGAGTTCTTCGAGTCCCAGTTCGGGGTGTCCTACCCCTTCGAGAAGTACGACCAGCTCTTCGTGCCGCAGTTCAACGCCGGCGCCATGGAGAACGCGGGCGCGGTGACCTTCGTGGAGTCCTACGTCTTCCGCTCCAAGCCGGCGCAGGCCCGCGTGGAGCGCCGCGCGATCACCGTGCTGCACGAGCTCGCGCACATGTGGTTCGGGGACCTCGTGACCATGCGCTGGTGGAACGACCTGTGGCTGAATGAGTCCTTCGCCGAGTACATGTCCACGCTCGCGTGCGCGCAGAACACCCGGTACACCAACGCGTGGACCACGTTCGCGGCCGGGGAGAAGTCCTGGGGCTACGAACAGGACCAGCTGCCCACCACCCACCCCATCAAGGCCGAGATCCCGGACCTCGAGGCGGTGCTCGTGAACTTCGACGGCATCACCTACGCCAAGGGTGCCTCGGTGCTCAAGCAGCTCGTGGCCTGGGTGGGCCAGGAGGAGTTCATGGCGGGGCTCAACCGCTACTTCGGCAAGCACGCGTGGTCCAACACGGAGCTCTCGGACCTCATGGTCGAGCTCGAGGCGGCCAGCGGGCGCGACCTGACCGACTGGTCCGCGCGCTGGCTCGAGACCGCGGGCGTGAACACCCTGGTGCCGCAGGTCGAGGCCGATGACGATGGCGTCATCACGTCCTTCCGGATCGAGCAGCTGGGCCAGGACGGCCATCCCACCCTGCGGCCCCACCGCGTGGCCGTGGGCTTCTACGACCACCGTGAGGACACCGGACTGCTGAGCCGCACGTTCCGTGTGGAGCTGGACGTGGACGGCGAGTTCACCGACGTCCCGCAGCTCGTGGGTCGCGAACTCCCGGACCTGGTGCTGCTCAACGACGACGACCTCGCCTACGCCAAGATCCGCCTGGACGAGTGCTCCCTGGCCACGGCCACCACCCACCTCGGAGACTTCGAGGAGTCGTTGCCCCGCTCGCTCGTGTGGGCCGCGGCGTGGGACTCCGTGCACGACGGCGTGAGCCCGGCGCGCGACTACGTGGACCTCGTGCTCTCCAACGTGGGCCACGAGACCGACTCCACGGCCGTGCAGGTGCAGCTGCGCCAGCTGGACGTGGCCCTGGACCGCTACCTCGCCCCCGAGCACGCGGACGAGGTCCGGGCCCGGGCCGCGGACACCCTGTGGGATCTCACAGCCGCCGCGGAGGCGGGCTCCGACCACCAGTGGCAGTTCTTCCGGGCCTTCCTGCGCCGGGCGTGCACCGAGGCGCATTTCGATCGCATCGAGGGTTTCTTCGACGGGGGCGTCCCCGAGGGGATCGAACTGGACACGGACACCCGCTGGGCCGTGCTGATCGCGCTCGTCGCGGCCGGCCGCAAGGGCGCCGAGGACGTCGACCGTGCGCTGGCCGAGGACAACACCGAGACCGGTGCGATCGCCGCGGCCACCGCGCGCGCCGCGATCCCCACCCCGGAGGCCAAGGCCGAGGCGTGGCGGCTCGTCGTGACCGAGGGCGCGCTGCCCAACTCCCAGCAGCAAGCGGCCATCGCCGGGTTCTTCCGCGTGCACGACGACGCCCTAGTCACCCCGTACTCCTCTCGCTACTTCGACGCCGTCACGGGTGTGTGGACCGAGCGTACGCACGAACTCGCGCAGCAGATCGCCGTGGGACTGTTTCCCCGCGCCGTCAGGCAGGACACGGTCGACGCCGCCCAGGCGTTCCTCGACCGGCTGGACCCGACCCTGTCCGGGTTGCGGCGGATCGTGTTGGAACGCCAGGACGCCGCGCGCCGCGCAGTGCGCGCCCAGGCCGTGGACGCCGCGGCGGTGCAGGACACCACGGCCCACACCCCGGAGGCCGACCGATGAGTGGGACGCAGGACTCTTCCCAGCCACTCGACCCGCAGGCCGCTGCTCCGGCGGGGCGGCGCACCTTCACGCTGGGTGCGGTGGGTTCCCGGTCGGCCGCCGGCTCGGTGACCCAGCCCCCGCAACAGGTGGGGGACGCGCGGGGCGTGGCCGAAGCGGCGTCGTCGGACTCGTTCTACGCCCAGGTGGGCGGGCACGAGACGTTCGCCAAGCTCACCCGGGAGTTCTACGCGCGCGTGGCGCAGGACCCCGATTTCAAGGCGCTGTACCCCGAGGAGGACCTGGGACCCGCGGAGGAGCGGCTGCGGATGTTCCTGGAGCAGTACTGGGGCGGACCCACCACGTACTCCGAACAGCGCGGCCACCCCAGACTGCGGATGCGCCACGCCCCGTTCCCCGTGGACACGTGGGCGCGCGAGACGTGGCTGACGCACATGCGCGCGGCCATGGACACCCTGGAGCTGTCCCCGCTACACGACGGCATCATGTGGGACTACTTCGACCGCGCTGCCCACGCGATGGTCAACCGCCCCGGCTGAGGCGTTCTCCTCGCGTGCCGGGGCCCGGTCCCGGCACCGCCTTACCGGGCGGGGCCGGGTCTCAGCGGGAGACCTTGACGAGCACGTGACCCGCACCCGTGCTCAGGCGCACCCACTGGCCTGAGGCCTCGGCCGCGACGTGCACGTCCGATTCAGACGCCGGGATGAACCCCAGGACGTCCAGGGCGAACGCGGCGCCGTCGGGGATCTCCGGGCCCTCCAGGGGACCCCAACCGGACCCGGCACCCCACACCCGCGCGCGGACCTTCTGGACCACGGCGGCGCCGGAGTTGGTGGGCACGGAATCGGACACGGTCCGGATACCGCGGTGCGCCACGTCGCGAACGCGGTGGGCGGGCACGGACCCCAGGGAGCGCCACCCCGTACGGGGGGCCACGATCCCCGCCCAGGAGGCCGAGACCTCTTGCGGCGGGGCGCTGATCCACACCGGGGCGTCGTCGTCGGACCCGCGAGCGCCCGTCTCGCGCGCGAGCCGGTCCGTGATGGCGGCCGCGGCCACGGTGACGTCCAGGTCGCAGGACTGCGCGAGCCCCATGGTGCGCAGCCCCAGCACCACGGGGGCGGTATCCAGCAGGCCCGCGGGGTGGATCACGGAGACCCACGCGGCGAGCACGCGGTCCAGACCCTGCAGCCGCACCGCGGCCTGGGGGTCCACGGAACGGGCGCGGCTCACGTAGGTGGCCAGGTCAGCGGCGTCCTGGCGGTCGAGCAGGGTGAAGCCCGCGACGCCGGGCTCTCGGGGGGCGCTCACTGCGCGTGGGAATACTCGACGTCGTCCTCCAGGGAACCCAGCACGGCGCGGTGGTCCTCGGAGAGCTTCACGCTGCGGCCGGTCCCCGGGTCCATCACCACGATCACGGATTCGCCCTCCGCGTACACGTGGGAGCCGTCCTCCTCCTGCAGCCGGTAGGAGATGGTGAACGAAGACCCCCCGATGCGCGAGATCCACGTGCGCACGAACACCGGATCCATGCGGAAGAACAGCTGCTCTTTGTAGTCCACGCTCTGGTGGGCCACCACGGTGCGCAGCTCCCCCACGGACTCGCGGAACGTGGTGTCCTCCGGGATACCGTGGTCCGGGTCCTTTGTGACGGGCGATGCGGTGAGCCGCACACGGGCGTCCTCGAAGTAGCGCAGCATGGTCACGTTGTTGATGTGCCCGTACTGGTCCTGGTCGAAGAATCGCATCTGCACGGGGACGTTAAGAGAAGTCATGGTTCCATCACACCACATCCACCCGCCGGTTTAGAGTGGATCCATGACTATGGACCCGACGCAAGACCCTGTGGGCGCCCTCATCCGGATGCTCGATCTGGCCGACGGCGGCGGCGCACGCACCACGGAGGACATCTTCGTGGGCCGCACCATCACCACCCCCCGCGCCCGCGTCTACGGCGGGCAGGTGCTCGCGCAGGCCTCGATGGCCGCGATGCGCACCGTGGACCCGGACCGCGCGATCCACTCGCTGCACGCCTACTTCCTGCGCGGCGGGGACATCGAGCTGCCCATCACGTTCGGGGTGGAGCGCGTGCGCGACGGCCGGTCCTTCTCCGCGCGCCGGATCCACGCCTACCAGGAGGGCAAGACCATCCTGTCGATGATCGCGTCCTTCCAGGAGCCCGCCCAGGGGCTCGAGCACCAGGATGAGATGCCACAGGACGTGCCGGACCCCGAGTCCCTGCCCTCCCTGCGGGAGACCTTCGGCGCCCTGAACATCCCCGAGGCGCGTGCTCAGGCCTTCGAGCGCCCGTTCGACATGCGCTACATCACCGAGCCGCTGTTCCTGCCGTGGCAGGGCCCGCACGACTCCTACAACGCGGTGTGGGTCAAGGCGCTCGCACCGCTGCCGGACGACCCTGCGATCCACCGCGCGGCCCTCGCGTACGTCTCCGACTACACGATGATGGAGCCCATCCTGCGCCGTCACGGCCGGTCCTGGGGCGAGCGCGGCATGAACGTGGCCTCCCTGGACCACGCGATGTGGTGGCACCGCTACGCCCGCGCGGACGAGTGGATCCTCTACACCCAGACCTCCCCCAACGCATCCTCGGCCCGGGGTCTGGCCATCGGCAAGATGTTCACGCGGGACGGCACGATGATCGCCACCACGGTGCAGGAGGGCATGATGCGCCTGCCCGAGTTCCACTGAGCGGGGCCCTCACGCGCGGCGTGCCAGTAGCGGGTGCGACCGGCACACGATCACGCCCGCCACGGACACCGCGAGTCCGAACACGAGTGACGCGCCGTAGCCGGCCATGCCGGCCAGGAACAGGGCCGCCCACGCACCGACGCTCCCGCCGAGCATGCCGATGGAGCTCAGGAGCGTGAAGTCGGCGCCGGCGCACCCGGGACGCGCAAGGTCCAGGTTCACCGCGTAGATGCCCGTGTTCATCACGGTGTAGCCCGCGAGCACGCCGCAGGCTCCCACCACGCCCAGCGGCACCTGCAGCCACTGGTCCACGCCCGCACCGGGCCACACGACGGAGGCCAGACACACCCCACCGAGCAATTGGATCCCGGCGCCGAGCAACAGCGTGACGCCGCGCCCGCGCCGTCGGCACAACCGGCCGCCCAGGAGTGCCGCGGCCAGGGCGGGCGCCGCCGCGATCATGGAGGTGACCGCGCCGATGAAGGCCAGTGACCACCCCGCGTCCACGAGTGCCGGGGTCACGAGGGACCACACGGCTGCGGAGCCGAACGTCACCAGGGGGACACCACCGAGCGCCCAGGCTTTGGCCCCCGGTACGGCCAGCATGCCGAACATCCCGGAGAGCCCGCGGGGTTGCGCGTTCGACGCCGCGCGCTCCGGTTCCCGATGCCGCAGCACGGGGACCATCGCGGCCGCGGTGCACAGTGCGAGCGCGATCACCGCGGCCCGCCATCCCCATGCGTCGTAGATCAGCAAGGCCAATCCGCCGCCGATCACGGTCCCGATGTAGCTCGCCCCCACCTGGACCCCCGCACCGAGATCGTGCTGGGAGCGATCGAGAGCCCTTACGGACAGCGCGTCCGCCGCGATGTCCTGCGTCGCGGAGAAGAGCACGAACGCCGCGGCCAGGATCACGAGGACCCTCAGACCGTCCTGCGGGTCGGTGAACACCGCCATGGCCAGCAGGGCGAGCACCATGAGGGGTTGCAGCACGAGCAACCACGACCTGTAGTGCCCGCGCGCCCGGCCCGGCGCCCACCGATCGATCAGGGGTGCCCACAGGAACTTCACGGGCCACACGAGGGCGAGCAGCTGCAGGGCGCCCAGGGTCCCCAGGTCCGTGCCGCCGTCGCGCAGGATGCCCACCAGGCCGGTGGACAGGAACGCCGCCCCGATGAACTGCGTGGTGTATAGCGCCCACAGCAGCCCCCAGAACCCACGGTTCGTGCGGATCCCCGCGGGCGCGGACAGGGTCATGGTGCTCATACGTTCCTCCAGTAGGCGGTGGCGTCGATGTGTGTGCGGGGCACGCCGTAGCGGGTGCGCAGGGCCGAGGTCAGCAGGCGGTTCTGCTGCGCCTCCACAGCGATCCAGTACCGGTCCCCCGGTGCGGGCGGATGCGTCTCCCAGTGCGCGAGCACGGCCGCGGCCACGTCCTCCCCCGCGCCGATGTGGTGCACCGTGTGCACCTGGTGGCGCTTCGCTGCGGCCAGGGGCAGGTCGGCGTCGCGCGGGTCGCGGTACTCGAACCACACCTCGACGTCGCGGGTTCCCAACAGCGGGAGCATGGAGTTCAGGGCGGGCAAGCTCGCGGGGTCGCCCACGAGCACCGTGCGTCCCGGGAAATCGGCATCGAGCCCCGGAGCGGGTTCGGACCCGTGACCGCGGCGCGGTGTCCTGCGCGGCGGCCAGGGCGGGGCGCTGCCGAGCAGCGACGCCCGGATGGTGTCGCCGGGTGCGCACGTGCGAGCCCAGTCGGAGGAGGCGCCGTCGTGCAGGGCGAACTCCATGTCGAAGACGCCCTCGTCCGGGCGTGGGTCGACCACCGTGAACGCCCGCTGGTGGTCCTTGCCGCGGGACGTGAACCACAACCGCAACCACATGGTCGGGAACGGCGTGTGGCGCGCGAGGAACCCCTCGTGCCGCACGGTGATGCGCGTGTAGGCGGGGCCGACGTCGCGGCGACTCACCACCGTGAGCACGGTCTCGGAAGCCCCGAGGGCTCGGACGGCCAGACGTTCCCAGTGGGGCACGGGCGTTCTCCTCGTTCGGCGGGCGGGTCACGGAACACCAGCCCGGAAGGAACCGGCAGGTCGCGAGGCAGTTCCGCGTGTTCCGGGGTGGATCGGGCGGTGCACAATTGCTGAATGTTAGGTTAGCCTAACCTATCAGTAATTAGTTACCACCGTGTAGCTTATTGCATCCGAGTGCCCCCGAACGAAAGCCGAACCGTTCCATGAGTTCATCCCTGCTCCACGCGGACACCGTCACGGACCTCATGCGCGATGTCACCGCAGCCGCGGCCGCCGGTGCGGCGCGCCTGGCCGGCGCGCGACAACCCCACGAACCCGCGAGCCACGACGAGATCGACCGGGCACTGTCGCGGATCGACCTGGACACCCCGCTGCACGACTTCGGCGCTGCGGTGGACGAGCTCGACCGTACGTGGTTGCGCCACGCGGTGTGGTTCCATCACCCCCGGACGCTCGCGCACCTCAATTGCCCGGTGGCGGTGCCCGCGGTCGCCGCGGAGACCCTGGCCGCCACCGTCAACGTCTCGATGGACACGTGGGACCAGTCCAAGGCGGCGACCGTGATGGAACGTTCGCTGCTGACGTGGACGGCGCGGCGCATCGGCTTCCCCGCCGCCGCGGACGGCATGTTCACCCCGGGCGGGACGACCTCCAACCTGCAGGCGCTCATGCTCGCCCGCGACGAATGCCTCGAACGCTCCGCGCGCACCCCGCACGCGGCCCCGCGGCCGGTGCGAGCGGCGTCGTTGCGCATCCTCGCGAGCGCGGAGAGCCACTTCTCGGTCAGCACGGCCGCCCGGATCCTGGGACTCGACGACGACTGCGTGGTCCCGGTCCCGGTCGACGCCGCGGGGGCACTGTCCGTGCCGACGCTGCGTCGAGTGCTGGCGGACCTCGCGACCCAGTCGCTGACCCCCATGGCCGTGGTGGCCACCGCGGGCACCACGGACCGCGGCACGATCGACCCGCTCGAGGACGTCGCGCAGGTGTGTGCGCAGCACGGGGTCTGGTTCCACGTGGACGCGGCCTACGGCGGCGCGCTGCTGGTCTCCCCCACGCGCCGCGACCGGCTCGCCGGGATCGACCGCGCTGACTCCGTAACCGTGGACTTCCACAAGGCGTGGTTCCAGCCCATCGGGTGCTCCGCCGTGATCGTGCGGGACGGCCACACGCTGCGCCACTGCGCGCATCACGCCGCGTACCTCAACCCGGCGGACACCCCCGAACCCAATCAGGTGGACCGCTCCCTGCAGACCACGCGCCGCTTCGAGGCGCTCAAGCTGTGGGTCACGCTGCGCACGATGGGCCCGGACGCGATCGGCGCGATGTTCGACGCCGTCATCGACCTCGCGGCGCGTGTGGCCCACGAGCTGCGCTCGGACCCGCGCTTCGAGCTCGTGTGCGACCCGTCCCTGAGCACCGTGCTGTTCCGCTGGACACCTCCGGATGCGGGGAACGACGACGCCGCGGGGGCCCCGCTTGCCGCGCACGCCTCCTCCACCACGGGGAACGGCCCGGACGCGGTCGATGAGACCGCGGACCGCTGGGTGCGCCCGATCCGCCGCGCTGTGTGGGACACCGGCCGCGCCACCGTGGCGGAGACCGAGGTGGCCGGGCGTCCCTGCCTGAAATTCACCCTGCTCAACCCGCAGACGACCCTCGCCGACGTCCGGGAGGTCCTGGACCTCATCCACGAGACCGCCCTGTCCCTCACCGCCCACGATCGCACCGGAAAGGCCCGCGCATGACCCCCCGCACGACCGCGTCCCACCCCGACCGTCGGCACGGAACCGAACCGGCACACGACGACTCCAGGCCCGCGGACCAGGGATCGACGCCGTCGGACGCCACGTCGACTCCCACTGACGCCCCGGGCACCGTTCAGCGTGGCACCCCGGACGCCCCCCTGGACCTGCTGTGCGTGGGGGTGGGCCCGTTCGGACTCGGACTCGCATGCCTCACCGACCCTCTGCCGGACGTCCGCGCCGCCTTCCTGGACGCGGCCCCCGGTTTCAACTGGCATCCCGGGTTGATGTTCGACGACGCCACGCTGCAGGTCCCGTTCCTCGCGGACCTCGTGACCATGGCGGATCCCACCTCGCGGTTCTCGTTCCTGCAGTGGCTCAAGGAGACCGGCGAGTTGTACCCGTTCTACGTCCGTGAGTCCTTCTTCCCGCTGCGGCGGGACTACAACGCCTACTGCCGGTGGGCCGCGCAGCGAGTCCGCGGGGTGCGCTGGGGACACCGGGTCACCCAGGTCACCCGCCCGACGGGTGAGGGTCCGTGGCGCGTCACGGCCCGCGCCCGCGGCGTCGAGCACTCGTGGTGGGCGCGCCACCTGGTCGTGGGCACGGGGACGGTCCCCCGCACGCCGGGCGAACTGTCCGGCGTCCCGGACACCACGGTGCACGCGAGTGAGTACCTGTCCCGCCGGGAGACTCTGGTGAGTGAGGAGCACGTGACCGTGATCGGCTCAGGCCAGTCGGCCGCGGAGGTGTTCCTGGACCTGCTGCACACCCCGGGCGGGCCGGCCGTGGACTGGTTCACCCGTTCACCACGGTTCTACCCCATGGAGTACTCCAAGCTCAGCCTCGAACTGACGTCGCCCGACTACCTCGACCACTTCCGGTCCCTCCCGGAGGCCGAGCGGGACCGGCTCAACGCGTCCCAACCCCAGTTGCACCGCGGCATCTCGGACGCGACGATCGACGCGATCCACGAGGCCCTGTACGTGCGCCGCAACGACCCGGACGCGCCGCCCGTGCGCCTCGTCGCGGCCACCGAACTCGTGGACGCGTGGCACGAGGCCGGGCGCACCGTCCTGCGCTGGCGCAATTCGGAGAACCACCACGTGCGCGAGACCGTGACCGATGCCGTCGTCGCGGCCACGGGCTACCTGTCCGCGGCCCCGGACTGGCTCGCACCGGTCCGGGACCAGCTCTCGCTAGACACCTCAGGGCGGCTCAGCCCCGACCGGTACCACCGGGCCAGCCCGGACGGGACCGTGCACGTACTCAACCACGGCGAGCACACGCATGCGCTCACGGCACCCGACCTGGGGATGGGACCGCTGCGCAACGCGCACGTGCTCGCGCACGTCACGGGCCGCACACCGTACATCACCGAGGACCACACGACGTTCCAGAGTTTCGGTCACGTCCCCCAGCGTCATGTCGCCCCCGCCGTGGGGCCCGACGGCGCGTTCGAGACCCGCGCTCTCGGGCGCGCGTTCACGCTGCGGCCGGTGGATCCGGACGGGGACGCGGCGCTGTTGCACGCGTGGTTGAGTTCCCCGCGTGCGCACGCGTGGGGACTCGTGGGCGCGGACGAGCAGACGATTTCCCGGGAGTACCACAGGATGACCGCGGCGGACGGAGAGGACGCCTGGATCGTCAGCGAACACGACCGCCCGCTCGCGCTGCTCGAGACGTACGACCCCGCCCGCAGCCCCCTGGCCGCGGTGTGGCCGGTCCGCGACGGCGACGCCGGTCTGCACCTGTTCGTGGCCCCCACGTCCCGTCCGGTTCCGGGGACCACGCGAGCCGTGATGGCGGCGGCGCTGAACCTGCTGTGGTCGGACCCCGCGGTGCAGCGCGTTCTCGTGGAACCCGACGTCCGCAACGAGCGGATCCGCGCGATCAACCGCTGGGCCGGGTTCCGTGAGGTGGGCGAGTGCCACCTGGCGGAGAAGACCGCGTCCGTGAGCGTCGTCGTCCGCGGGGACGGACCGCAGGACCACGTACGGACCGCGGACACGGAAGCCTCCGTGGCCGAGCGCGCGGGGGTGACCCGATGAGCGCCGTCGTCGAAACCCGCATCCCCGATGAACAGCGGGACGTCGCCCCGACGCCCGAGCCCCGGCTGGACCGCCGGGCCGCACGGCGACTGCAGCAGGACGTGCTCGCCAAGATGTTCTCCGAGTTCAGTCACGAACGGCTGCTGCATCCCGCCCCGCACGGCGACGGTTGGACCGTGGCCGACGCCGCCGGGCGCCCGAGTTGGTACTTCGAGGCCACCCGGCACCCGCTCGAGCACTGGGAGGTGGACCCCGCTTCGGTGCGGCGCATCATCCCCGGGGACGCCGGCGAGGAACCGGACGCCCAGCAGGCCGTGCTGGACCTCAAGGACGTCCTGGGACTCACCGACGAGATGCTCCCGCTGTACCTCGAGGACCTGTCCGCAACCATGTACTCGATGGCGCGTCGTCGTGCCGTACCCGCACCGACCGCCGCGGAACTGGCGACCGCGGACCTCGCCGAGGTGGAACGTTTCCTGGACCGGGGACATCCCGGATTCGTCGCAAGCTCGGGCCGGGTGGGCATGGGTGCGTCCGAACAGACGTCATGGGCTCCCGAGGCGGCATACCCCGCCCGGTTGACGTGGCTCGCCGCGCGCCGCAGTCTGTGCACCGTGTCCCTGGGGCAGCACGTGAACGAACGTGACCATGAGGACCGGCACCTCACCGCCGGTGAGCGCGACCGTTTCCGCGCGGCGGTGACCGAGGCCGGCGAGGACCCGGACGAGTACACGTTCCTCCCGGTGCACCCGTGGCAGTGGGAGCACCGCATCCTGCCCGGGATGCTCCCGGACGTGCTGCGGCGCCACCTGATCCTGGTGGGCCGCAGTGAGCACGAGTGGCGCGCACAACAGTCCGTGCGCACGTTCCTGGACGTGAGCGACCCGGCGCGGGATTACGCCAAGACCGCGCTCGGGGTGCACAGCATGGGGTTCCTGCGCGGGCTCTCACCCGCCTACATGCGCACGATGCCCGCCGTGAGCGACTGGCTGCACGGGATCACCCGGGAGGATCCGTTCCTGCGCTCACGCGGGATCCGGGTGCTGCGCGAGCACGCCGCGGTGGGTTACACAGGGGACGCCCACCACCGCAGCGGTGTGGCCTCCGACCACACCAAACAGTTGGCTGCGCTGTGGCGTGAGTCCCCGGTGCCGATGCTCGAGCCCGGGGAGCACGCCGCCAGCCTGGCCGGGGTGTTGCACCGGGACTGCGCCGGGCGGCCCCTCGCGGAAGCGTGGATCGAGCGCTCGGGAGTCACCGCGAGGGACTGGGTGCGCGCCCTGCTCGACGTGTACCTGGTCCCGGTCGCGCACCTCTTGCTGTCCCAGGACATCGCGCTCATGCCCCACAGCGAAAACGTGATCCTGCGCCTGCGCGACGGGTTCCCGGTCGGTGCGTTCTGGAAGGACATCGGGGAGGAAGTCGCGGTGCTCAGCGACCGGCCCCTGCCCGAGGGGATCGAACGCATCCGTTCCGTGGTGGAGCCGGAGCAGCGGGAGCTGTCCATCCACACGGACGTGGTCGACGGCGTCCTGCGGCACCTCGCGGTGCTCCTGCACACCTCCGGTGTGCTCCCCGAACAGGAGTTCTGGGCGCTCGGGGCCAAGGTCCTGGACGAGCACCGCGAGCGCTTCCCCGAACACTGGCGCGAGCTGGACCTGTTCCGGGAGACCTTCGCCCACTCGTGCCTGAACCGGCTGCAACTGCGCAACCCGCAGCGCATGGTGGATCTGGCCGACCAGTCGGCGTCCCTGACCTACGCCGGTCGGTTGACCAATCCGCTGGCCGCGTTCCGCTCCCCTGATGCGGGCCCCGCGTCGTGAGCGCACGGTGTTCCGGCGGCGGATCCGCGGGAGCGCGCACCGACGGTGCTGGGCCGGGGCGTGCCTCTCGCGGGTCACGGAGTGTCATGCTCTCTGCCCCCGCGCGGACCGGTTCTGAGCAGTCTGATGCCGGGCGGGCCGGTCCTGAACGGTCCGGCCCCGGCTGGCGGTTGTGGCGCGATCCCTTCGGTGTGCCCCACGTGCAGGCGGACGATCTCACCGCGCTGGCACACGGCCACGGCTACGTGACCGGTGTGGACAGGGCCTGGCACGTGGAGGTGCTGCGTCACCGCGCCGAGGGGCGCTCGGCGGAGCTCGTGGGACCGGACGGGCTCGACGGCGATCACCTCACCCTGGCCGCGGACGTCCCCGGCACGGCCAGACGGTGGTGGGACGCGGCGTCGGCGCGGGACCGGGAGTTCTTCGCCGCGTACGCGCGCGGGATCAGCGAGGCACTGGCCGAGACCTGGTCAGGGACCCCCGAGGTGCGCGAGCTCGGTCTCGCCGAGCGGACCGTGCGGCCGTGGGACCCCTGGACCCCGATGGCCGTGCACCTCGATGCGCACCTGCTCACGGGGAGTCTCCCCGAGCAGCTGTGGCGACGCCGCGTGCGGCGCGAACTCGGCGACGCCTGGGTCCCCGTGCTCGATGCCGAATCCCCCGCGGCGGCCGGATCCAATGCGTGGCTCGTTCCGGGCGAGCTGTCCGCGAGCGGCGCACCGCTGCTCGCGGCGGACCCGCACCGCGTCGCGGAGGAATCGGGGCCCTATCAGCCCGTGTGCCTCTCCACGCCGGACGTCCGGGTGCGGGGTCTCGCGCTCGTGGGGTTGCCAGGGGTCCCGCACTTCGGGCGCACCGAAAGCGCCGCGTGGGCCATTACGGCCGCCATGACGACAACGGAACACATCGCGGACCTAGCTGTCGAGAACCGTGACGGCGCGTGGTACGTCGCGACCACGGGTGAACGGCTCGAGCACCGCTCGGTGGTGCTGCGGGCGCGCGGCAGTGTCGAACGGGCCTGTTTGCTCCGCTCGTGCGCGGCGGGGTTCGTGCTGCCGGGCACTCCCGCGGCGGAAGCAGTGCTCGACGCCGCCGTGCCCGGCACCGCGACCACCGTCACCGTGGTGTTCCCCGCGCCCACGGCGGACCCTGCGCGGGCGTTCTCGGCATGTCGTGAGCTGCTCTCGGCGCGCACAGCGGGCAACGTCATGGAGGCGGTGTCCGGGTGGGCCGTGCCGTGCAACGACGTGGTGGCCGCGGACCGCGACGGCTCATGCCGGCACACGGTCACGGGGTCGTTCCTGGGGGCCGCCGAACCGCCCCGACCGCTGCACGGGATCACCGTGCGCGCCAATCAGCGCCCCTCGGACCCCTGCGCTTCGGCCGCGCGGCTCGCGTGCGCGCCCCCGCACCGGGCCCGGCGGGCAACGCACCTGCTCGACGCCGCCGTGGCCGAACACGGTGCCGTGCGTCATGAGGACCTGTTGGCGGCCCAGCTGGACACAGCCGCTCCGCACTGGCCCCCGCTGTTGAGGGAGCTGTTCGCGGACGCGTCTCCGACTGCCGTGTCGGACCCGGTCGCCACCGTGGCGCGGGTGGGTTCCACGGGGCCGGTGCGGACGGCGCCTGAGCCGGACGTGGCGTCGGGACCCTTGGGGGCGCCGGCGAGACCTGCGAATGAGCCGTCGGCGGCCGGTGCGGCATCGCAACCGAAGGGGGAGTCCCGAACGACGAATGCATCGGCGGAGGCGGCCGACTCCGTCCGTGCGGCGCTGCTCGACTGGGACGGGTCGATGGCGGCGGGGTCCTGGACAGCGTCGTTGTTCGCCGTGTGGCGGGACGCGTTCGTTCACGAGCTCATGCGGACCACCCCGCTATCGGTGCTCTCGGGACCCACAGGCATGCCGACCGTGTGGGACCCGTTCCTGCACGGGCCCGGACGAGTGGGACTCGCGGTGGAGAACATCGTGCGTCACGGCCCTGACCTGGGAGTGGACGTCCGCTGGTGCGCCAGGACGGCCCTCGAACGGGTCGCCCACGAGCACCCGGGTACGGCGCTCCCGCCGTGGGGCGCACTGCATGTGTACACCCCGTGGCGCAGTGACCCGGCCCTGACCGCGGCGGACCCCGTTCCCGTGGGCGGGGACGCGGACTGCCTGCTCGCGGCGGGGACACTACCGGGCACGGGACCCGCGTGCGTGCGTGTCCCCGCTGCGCGGGTGCTGTGGGATCTGGCCGACCCCGCGGCGTCATGGTGGATCACACCCGACCCCGTGGCCCGGGGCGAGTGCACGGAACCGCCGCTGCACCGGTGGTCGCGCGGGGAGATGGATCACGCTCTGCCGTGGGTTCCGGCTGGTTCCGTGGGGAGGTCCGGCGCGATGGGTCCGGCCGGTCCGGCCGGCTCGGCCAGCTCGTCCGGTGGATCCATCGACCTGGGCGCACTGCCACCGCTACCGGATCAGTCCGCGCCGGGCCCGCGCGTGACGCTGAGGCCCGTGGATGCGGGGCGGGACGCGGCCGTGATCCACGAATGGGTCCGTGCGCCGCGAGCCCGCTTCTGGGGCATGACGGGGTGGGCCCGCGAGCGGGTGCGCGAGGTGTACGAGTACCTGGATGCCTCGCCCACGCATCATGCGTGGCTTCTGGAACTCGACGGCACCCCCATGGGTATCTTCCAGAGCTACGAACCCCACGCCGATCCGGTGGGCGCGACGTATCGGGTGGAACCCGGGGACCTGGGGGTGCATGTCCTGCTGGCGCCCGTGCGCACCCGCCGCCCGGGACTCACCGCGGCACTCGGGCGCCTCATCATCGCGCAGCTCGCACGCTGCGGCACCCGACGAATCGTGGCGGAACCGGACGTGTCCAACGACCGGGCCGTGGCCCGACTCATCGCCACGGGTTTCGAGCTCGGCCCGACCATCCGGTTACCGGGGAAGACCGGGCAGTTGGCGTTCCTTCGCGTTGACGGGCTCACCGAGTCCCGCTGAGCACGACCGGCGGTCGATTCGGGGCTGACGTTGCGAGCCGCCGCATCCTTGTGGGCTGACCGGGCGGTCGCACGAGCCTGGCTTCATGGGTTTCACCCGGGGCAGAGCGGTCCACGGACACCGCGGTCCGGCCCGCTCCCGAACCGACGCCGCCCCCGGTCACCGCGCGTGCGGTGGCCGGGGCGCCGGGCCGGTGCGGGCACAGGACCCGCGGTGGCGCGAATGTCAGTCGCGCGTGAGACGACGGTGCGTGAGGCGCTTGGGCCGAGCGGCGTCGGCGCCGAGTCGCTCCACCTTGTTCTCCTCGTACGCGTCGAAGTTGCCCTCGAACCAGTACCAGCGGTCGGGGTTCTCCTCGGTGCCCTCCCACGCGAGGATGTGGGTGGCCACGCGGTCCAGGAACCACCGGTCGTGGGAGACGACCACGGCGCAGCCCGGGAACTCGAGAAGTGCGTTCTCCAAGGAGCCCAGCGTCTCCACGTCGAGGTCGTTGGTGGGCTCGTCCAGCAGCAGCAGGTTGCCGCCCTGCTTCAGCGTCAGCGCCAGGTTCAGGCGGTTGCGCTCACCACCGGAGAGCACGCCGGCCTTCTTCTGCTGATCCGGGCCCTTGAAGCCGAACGCGGACACGTACGCGCGCGAGGGCATCTCGACCTTGCCCACGTTGATGTAGTCCAGCCCGTCCGAGACGACCTCCCACAGGGTCTTCTCCGGGTCCAGGTTCTCGCGGTTCTGGTCCACGTAGGAGATCTGCACGGAATCGCCGATCTTCAGCTCGCCGCCGTCGAGCGGTTCGAGACCCACGATGGTCTTGAACAGGGTGGACTTGCCCACGCCGTTGGGACCGATCACGCCCACGATGCCGTTGCGCGGCAGCGAGAACGAGAGCCCGTCGATCAAGGAGCGGTCCCCGAAGCCCTTCTTGAGGTTGCTGGCCTCGATGACCTGGTTGCCCAGGCGGGGCCCCGGCGGGATCTGGATCTCCTCGAAGTCCAGCTTCCGGGTCTTTTCGGCCTCGGCCGCCATCTCCTCGTAACGCGCCAGACGGGACTTGGACTTGGTCTGGCGGCCCTTGGCGTTGGAACGGACCCATTCGAGTTCGTCCTTGAGACGCTTGGCCTGCTTGGCGTCCTTCTTGCCCTGGATCTCCATGCGCTTGGCCTTGGTGTCCAGGTAGGTGGAGTAGTTGCCCTCGTAGGGGTAGAGGCGGCCGCGGTCCACCTCGCAAATCCATTCGGCCACGTGGTCCAGGAAGTACCGGTCGTGGGTCACGGCCAGTACCGCACCGGGGTAGGAGGCCAGGTGCTGCTCGAGCCACAGCACGGACTCGGCGTCCAGGTGGTTGGTGGGTTCGTCGAGCAGCAGCAGGTCCGGCTTCTCGAGCAGCAGCTTGCACAGCGCCACACGACGGCGCTCACCACCGGAGAGCACCTTCACATCCGCGTCCGGCGGCGGGCACCGCAGCGCGTCCATGGCCTGCTCGAGCTGGGAGTCGAGATCCCACGCGTTGGCGGCGTCGATCTCTTCCTGCAGCTTGCCCATCTCTTCCATCAGGGCGTCGAAGTCGGCGTCCGGCTCGGCCATCTCGGCGGAGATCTCGTTGAAGCGGTCGAGCTTGGCCTTGATCTCGCCGACGCCCTCCTCCACGTTGCCCAGGACGGTCTTGTCCTCGTTCAACGGGGGTTCCTGCAAAAGGATGCCCACGGAGTACCCGGGGCTCAGGCGCGCCTCGCCGTTGGAGGGCTGGTCCAGCCCCGCCATGATCTTCAGAATCGTCGACTTACCTGCGCCGTTCGGCCCCACCACGCCGATCTTGGCGCCGGGGAAGAACGACATGGTGACGTCATCGAGGATGACCTTGTCGCCCACTTTCTTGCGGGCTTTGTTCATGGTGTAGATAAATTCCGCCATACCCTCCAGGCTACCGCGCCGCCGCACTCGCGCGAGCCACGGAGCGAGGTCGTTCCCTCACCTCCCGGCGTCGCCGCGCCGCGGTCCCCCGGCCGTGCGGTCCCGGTTCCGGAATCGCTCCCTGGTACGACGACACCGCCTGCCCCCTACTAGTCAGCCACCCGTGGTTGCCCCCTCCAGGTCGGAGGTTTCACGCGTCCGGTCGGCGCCGTCACGGGACTCGTCTTCGGCGTCCTCGTCCATCCCCTCCGTGACACCCAGGGTGTCCCCGACCGCGGCACTGGCGTCGGGAGCGGCCGGGGTCAGGCCGTCGAACGTGTGGTCCTGCTCCCCCACCGCGATCACCGCCCCGGAAGTGAGATCCACGAACCCCTCGTCGGACAGTCCCATCGACCGAGCGGAGCGGTACCGATCGTGCCCGGCGGTCCCTGCGTTCTCGTTCGAGTCCTCCCCGGCGCCGTCGATGCCGGTATCGTCAGACCCCTGTCCGGCACCCGGCGCGGCACTTGCCGTACCGGCGCCCGGATTCCGCCCGCCCGAGCGGGCAAAGTTGGCCGTGCCGAAGCTCAGGTCATGACCCACGGCCGCCGCATCCACCTGCACGATCGTGCGCGGGCCGGAATCCGACTGCCACTCGTTGATGCTGAGCTTGCCGGTGACCACCACGGGTTGACCGCAGTGCACGCTCGCCATGACGTGCATGGCCAGGGCGCGGAAGCACCGGATCGAGTACCAGTTGGTGCCGGAGTCGTGCCACGTCTGGGTGGCGGCGTCGAAACGGCGGGACGTGGTGGCCAGGCGGAAGCGCGCGGCCATCGTGCCGTCGTCGAAGAGGTGCGACTGCGGGTCCTTGCCCACGAATCCGCGCAGTGTCACGTGTTCGCTCATGGGGTGCTCCTTCATTCGGTCACCCGCGGCCCGGAGGCCGGCGGGTAAGGGCTGAACCCCGCATCGGGGTGAACCCAGCGTGACGCGCGGGACGCGGCGTCGGCGCTCCGTTCAAGGAGGTGTGGAGAGCCCGATGCCCGGCCGGGCGACGTCGGCCATCTGTGCAGCCCGGACCGCACGGGGTGGTGGAGCAACCCACGTGCGCGAGCGGCTCGGAGGCGTTGCTAAACTGAGTCGTCGCTTCGGCGACCCGCCTCAGTAGCTCAGTGGATAGAGCAGGAGCCTTCTAATCTCTTGGTCGGGGGTTCGACTCCCTCCTGGGGCACCACAAACCTGCTTGCCATAGGCGGGTAGATTCTCCGATGTTGACGCGCGACCGTTTTTCGTTGACACGGCTTCTACGATCAGGTTCATCGCGAGCATCCGAGAGCGCGTGCGCAAGGACGGGACAACCACCTGGGCGGTGCTCTGGCGTGACGCCAACACCGGCAAGCAGACCAGTCGGACAATGCCCACGCTTCAGGACGACCAAGAGCTGGCGAGCTTCCTCACGGCCAATGGGCACAGCTTCGCCCTCGCAGCTCAAGCCGCGGGGCGGATGCGCTCCACCTCACCCACCGTCTCCACCGTGGTAACCGCACACGGGACTGCTGCACGGATAGGTGACATCTGATCTGGCTTGCCCGTAGGGCGGCCTGGAAGGATGTGCACTATGCCTGCTCCCTACCCTCAGGAGTTCCGCGACGATGTCGTGCGCGTCGCGAGGAACCGTGAGGATGACGTCACGATCGAGCAGATCGCGAAGGACTTCGGCGTCCACAAGATGACGCTGCATAAATGGATCCGCCAAGCCGACATCGACGACGGCGACCGTCCCGGCAAGTCGCGCGAGGAGTCCTCCGAGCTGCGTGATGCGCGTAAGCGGATCCGGCTGCTGGAGCAGGAGAACGAGGTCTTGCGCCGCGCCGCTGGGTATCTCTCGCAGGCGAACCTGCCGGGAAAATCCTCTTCCCCCGCAAGCGGGAGGTGCCCCCACCGCTCGTGAACGAGCTCGCTGCCGACGGTATCCCCGTCGCGGTGTCCCTGCGAGTCCTCAAAGCTCTTCCGCCAGCCCTACTACCGATGGCGGAAATAACAGGTCACGGAGTCTGAGCTGGTCGAGGCCTACCGGGCGAACGCGTTGTTCGACGCCCACCGCGATGATCCCGAGCTCGGGTATCGGTTCCTGGTCGGCGAAGCGGAGGCCGCTGGCCAGCGCATGTGCGAGCAGACCGCGTGGCGGATCTGCCGGGACAACCAGCGGTGGTCCGTGTTCGGCAAGAAGCGCAGCAAGAACGGAAAGCGCCCCGGGCCGCCGGTCCACGATGACCTCGTGAAGCGTGACTTCTGCGCTGACGACACCAACGAACTCTGGCTGACCGATATCACCGAGCACTGGACAGAAGATAACAAGCCCTACCTCTGCGCCATCAAGGACGTGTTCTCCGGCCGGATCGTCGGCTGCTCGATCAGCGACAGGATGAAGGCCCACCTCGCGGTGAACGCCCTGGACAACGCGATATCCCGACGTCGCGACGCCGCTGGCTGCATCGTCCACTCGGACAGAGGGTCCCAGTTCAGGTCACGAAAGTTCGTGCACGCTCTGAACCGTCATCACCTCGTGGGCTCGATGGGGAAAGTCGGCGCTGCCGGCGACAACGCCGCGATGGAGTCCTTCTTCTCGCTGCTGCAGAAGAAGGTCCTGGATCGCAAGCGCTGGCGGACCCGAGAAGACCTCCGAATCGCGATCATCACCTGGATCGAGCGGACCTACCACCGCCGTCGCCGACAGGCCCGCCTCGGTCGATTGACCCCCATCGACTACGAGACCATCATGAACCCGGCCGTGAGCCTCGCGGCCTGACACCCCAACTGTCACCTGTTCGTGCAGCAGCCCCCCGGAGTTTTCGACCATATGAAGACGTGTTTTCAATTGATCCGGCTAGTAATGAAGACCCTGATTCCTAAGAGGCTGCCAGCCAGTACATGGCACCGTCTTGAGTGCGCCCCAATACGCCCGTGTCTACGGCGTGACGACGGAAAAATGCGATGTCCAGAACAAACATTCGTAGACGTTCATTGAGAATAGGCTCTGAAATTCTCTCGTCAGCATCTATAACTCGTCGGATTACCGCGGCGACTGTAGAATCGATTTTTTCATGTTGAAGTTCATTAACGTCAATTTTGTTTCCCAAAAGAATCTCATGTGATCCGAGATGCCCGTCGATCGCTCGCAGAGATTCGCTCAGAAAAGTCTCACGAAACCTGACCTCACTGTTACCGATCTCTGCAAAACCAATCTTAATAAGACCTACAATTAAAGGATCGTCCGCACCCTGCTGTGTAGAGGATAACACCTGACTAATTGTTTCTCTATTTTGGGGGCGTCGAAGCATCGCAATTAATGACCTGAGGGGCCTTAATTCTTGACTCATAATTTCCTAACAGTAGTTGAATTTTTTAATCACTTTTGACGAGATTACTGGTGTCCAGGCTATCCATGTTACGAATTCTCCAAACAAGCACCAGAAGTATAGGAATATACGGAATTCCGCTTACTGCAATCCCTGATCTCAGGCTAACATGTTCAGCTGCTATACCCACCAATGGAGCGACAACTATAACAGCGGCCGAATCAAAGCAAGCAAGAACGGAAAAGGCAGTTGCACGTAGATCATTTGGAAGCGTCTCGTGAAGAGCTGCGCCTAGAACTTGAATAAGTATTGATTGGCAGATGACATGGGTGAGAAAACCCCCGACAAGTAATAAGGGTGAATTCGAAGTTGCGAGAGCAGCTAGGCCTGTGCAATTGAAAATAAGAACACCAATAAGGCCATACTCCTTTAAATCAAATTTCCCGATGAAGAAAAATAATATAAAGATGCCAATTTTCATAACAATTAGTGCAATAAACACCATATCGGGTGAGTCATTAATGTTGAAAAACTTAGATTGCCAAGTAAAGAATGCTCCAAGAGCTGCCGCTTTTCCTAGAAGAATAAGCCAGGCTTTCTGACGACGCACGAGTATTCGACCAGATGTGATGAGTGACGACCATAAATTTGATACTCCATTAGACGCCTCCATCTTCTGAGGTGGATCGATGCTCATGATAAACAAGAGTAACGTTGAAATTACGTATGTTATGGCGGCAGCAATCCAAATATATCTTGGATCCCAACTGTTTATAAAATAGCCAAGACCAGCACCAACAACTGTAGCTACCGCGTTCAGCCCTAATAAAATCGCAAGGATAGACCTAGCTGATTCACCTTTTGAGAGACGGTCATTGACTACAAGCGCATCTACTGCGCCGCTCTCTGAAGCTCCTCCGATTCCTGCCAGGATTTGGCCTAGTGCAACCAAAGCAATATTAGTGGGATCAATGAAAAAAATCAAAAACCCAATAATTCTCATTGCATTTCCAATGAGTAACACAAATCGTGGCGACACTCGATCAAATAATATTGATAAAGGAATGTCACTTATTGCAGAGGTAAGTCATACATCGACGAAACCAATGCGAATATAGCTAGTCCAAGTCCGTAGTGCTCAAAATAATAATATCATATGATACGAAAAAGCCGGTACCAAGTGCAAGGAGGAAATTGTAAATTAATTTAATCATCACATAAAAAGGGCTCCTGTGTAAGAGGGACTGGGCGGATCTTTTTTAGTGCTTATGGCAATATATCGACCATTGGTAAAATGGTATGGATCATCAACTGTCATCCCTGTAGCAATAACTTTTACAACAGAAATCGGGGTTCAGGCCAACACCTCCAGTTCGTGGCCGGGGTGAGGCAGAGTTTGCGGCGGAGGAAGTCCACGCCGGAGGGCTGGACGCGCGTGGTGTAGGACGTTCCGACCGTGTCGTCGGTGCGGGTGAAGTCGTAGGCCTTGACCGCGAAATGATGCATGTACTTCTGGTACGGGGTGTTGCGCATCGCGCCCTTGGCGATCATGAGCCCGGAGGCGCGCATCAGATCAAACAGCTTGTTCTGGGACAGGCCGTGCATCTTGGCGATGTTGCCGATGGAGTAGGTGCCGTGACCGGAGAGGAAGGCGTCGTAGGCCTCACCCTTGGGCTCGAGCTCCTTGGCGTAGGCCTCCATTGCCTCGCGCGCCTCGACCTCTCGGGCGTAGGCACGCAGGGCCTCAGGCAGGGACTGCGGGACCTGCATCTGCGGCTGCATTGACCAGGCCCCCGGTCATGCGGATCTGCGGGAGCACCTCGAGGGTGACCACCGTTGGAATGCCTTGACCGCGTCCTTGGCACCCTGGTCGGTCATGCGTCCGGTCTGGCGCAGCAGGACCGCGTGGTAGAGACCGGCCTCAGTGATGACCGTGACGTCCTGGTCTCCCCCAGGGGTGCACGTCTGACGTGTGCCCTTCTCGTCCGCGTCCAACGCACGCACCATGGCGGCGGCGTCGCGGTGGCAGAGCAGCCGCGCCACGTCGCTAGCAACGAACAGTGCTGCGCCGTCCTCCTCGAGGATTCGGACGCCTTGTCCCAGATACTCGTACTGCATCAGATTCGAGCTCATGCCCCGTTCCCTTCTGATGTGTGCTCCCTAGAGCGTTGGTCACTTGATGCGTGCGACTGGTCGAGCTTTGCTCGAACAGCTCCTCCAAGTCGCGGTCGACTTCCCGAGCGACAGGTGCTCGGGATCGCAGGAATGCGAGCGCCGAGCAACGGGCTGGCGGAGCAGCTGCCGGAGGGTGTGGACGAGTTGGGTCCGGAAGAGCGGCAGATGTTGATCGACATGGCGCGTGGGTTGATTCGTCAGGCGCGGTGGGAGCAGAAGCTCGTCGTGGCACTACGAGAAGCGACCGAGAGGCTCAGCCATGAACGCGACACCGAGGACCACGAGCAGGAACCGGGGACGGAAGCGGGCGGCGCGCAGTCGACGTAACAGACCCCCATTACCCGCGCCGGGGTGAGCTCGGCAGCAGAGCCCGCAAGCGCGGGCCGGCATCTGGCTCCTGTACCCGATGAGGCTGCACTGGCGGCCGATGATGCCCTGAGCGAGGGGCGTGAGCGTCGGTCTGCCCAGGATGAGGCTGGGGAGGCCGGCCAGGACGACGGGCACTGGGGCGACCTGTAGGGCGTCCTGTAATGTCGCGGCTCACTGGGGCGCGGCGGCTGTTGGCCCAGGCTTTTCCCAGGTAATTTAGTATGCACATGCAACCACATGGCTTGTGGTTGCCCCCATTCACTGCGCGAGTGCGCGCGGATCCAGGCATTGGAGAACCCCCATGAGCACCCCCACCAACGGTCCCGACGGTTACCCCCAGGGCCCGGTCAATGGCGCACCCCAGCAGGGCTACCCGCAGCAGCAGCCCCCGAAGAAGCGTAAGAAGTGGCCGTGGGTCGTGGGCATCCTCGCGGTGCTTGCGCTGCTGTTGTTCGGCGGCTGCGCGGTCCTAATCGGCGGGGCACTGAACGCCGCCGACGAGGCAACGAATGACCCGAGCCCCGCGGTTGCCCAGCCCACCGCCGAGGCGGGCACCCCGGCGGCCACGGATCCCGCGGCCACGCAGGCCGGCAAGACTGTCACGCTGCGCGCGACGTCGTCCAGCGATGGGATGGTGGCCTTCGGTAACAGTTCGACGCAGAGCAGCCAGAACTTCTCCGGTGAATGGTCCAAGGACCTCACCCTCGAAGACTGGGTGGATGCTGCAACCCTGTCCGTCACCTCAGCCACAATGGGCGGCGACAACGCAGTGACCTGCGAGATCATCTACAACGGCAAGGTCGTCGTGAAGAATGACAGCAGCGGCGACATGTCCTCCGCTTCGTGCACCGCGACGAGTGCCGAGCTGAAGTAACAACCCGCCCCCCCAGAGCGGCAGCGATGGCCCCGCACCGTAATGGTGCGGGGCCATCTTTGTGCCTGTCACCCGCCCACCGTAGATTCGAATACATGTCGATCCCTGGGCTACGGTGATTGAGCCAGGCATCGACGTGCACACGATCCCCCTCGAGCGGCTCTCGGGCTGCACAGACGGCACGGCGATCTGGCTCGACACCCATCTGACGACCACCGAGCGACGCTGCACGCTCACACACGAACTTGTGCACATCACCCGCGGACACACCGGCCACCAACTGCCGGCCATCGAGGCCGCGGTGCGCGAGGAGACCGCGCGCCTGCTCGTTCCCTGGGCGGCTCTGCACGCCAGTCGCGGCGCGCAGCTCGAGATCTGGAACCTCGTCCAAGAGCTCGGCGTCACCCCCCCCCCGGATGCTGGCCGACCGGATCCAGCACGCGAGCGCCAAGGAATGGTGCAGCCTGCAGCACGGCTGACCCAGGGTCGCGTCGGCTGTGTTGACTACCTCAACAGCACCAGGGATATGGACCGTGCCCGTATTGCCGCGTTCCGCAAAGTTCCGCACGTTTCCGCCCTGCAATTGGGCGGGGTGGTGTTTTCGACTCCCTCCTGGGGCACCACTCACCAGCCCGTTCCACCGAAAATCCAGTGGAGCAAAAGCAGCCCAGCGGCACCCCTGGTCACTTTTGCTCAGTTGAAGCGGGCGGGTCTACCATAACAGGCAGCGCCGGGCTGACTGGCCCACTCCACGCAGGACCGGGACACCCCGAGGGGCGGGTGCATTCCCCGCCGCGGGGTGCGAGGATGGCGGGACATCCCACATCTGAGAGGACCGACTATGAACGAGTCCACCCAATCCCTCGCCTCGAATGCCGAGAGCCCCCTGACTCCCCTGATGAAAACGGTCGAGGGCAGCAGTGCCCTGGACCCCTTGGTGGGCTCGGCCGATTCCGTGGCCACCGCCGTGGCCGGGAATCCGACCGTTCGCGACCTCCTGCAGGGCAAGCAGGTGGGCCACGCGCTGCACCCGCTGCTCATCGAGGTGCCCATGGGCACGTGGATGAGCGCGCTCGTGCTCGACCTCATGGGTGGCCGTGACTCCGCCCGTGCCGCGCGGGTGCTCACGGGCGTGGGTGTCCTCTCGGCGGTGCCATCGGCTCTGACCGGATGGGCCGAGTACCACGGGCTGCAGAACCGGGACAAACGTGTGGCCGTGATCCACGCCGGGTCCAACGGCCTGGCCACGGGTCTGCAACTCGCCTCGTGGGTGGCCCGCCGCACCGGACGCCACGGGCTGGGGCGCGTCCTCGCCCTGGGCGGCATGTCCGCCGCCGGCCTGGGCGGTTACCTGGGCGGGCACCTGTCGGTCGCGCGTCAGGTGGGCTCGCGGGACGCGGCCTACGAGGACGGCACGAACGGTCGGGCGCAGAACTAGCGGCCGTAGAACAACCGCTCGAACACCGAGCGGGACTGCCGGGTGATCCGCAGGTAGTCCTCCTCGAGCTGCGCGGCGGAACCGGGTTCGTAGCCGATCCACCGGGCCACGGCCTCGAGGTCCACCCGGCGTGACGGCACGGAATCGGAGGCCCGCCCGGAGCGCAGGACGTTGCCGTTGCGGATGTCCGTGGCAAGTTTCCACGCGTGCTCCAGTACGGCGGCGTCCTCCGGGCCCACGAGGTCGGCAGCCACCGCGGCGTTCAGCGCGGGCAGTGTGGAGGTGGTGCGCAGCTCGGGGACCTCGTGCGCGTGCTGCAGCTGCAGCAACTGCACGAGCCATTCCACGTCCGAGAGCCCGCCCCTGCCCAGCTTCACCTGCCGGGTGGGATCTGCCCCGCGGGGCATCCGCTCGCTCTCCACGCGCGCCTTCATGCGCCGGATGTCCACGAGCTGACGGTCCGTGAATTCGGCCGGGTACCGGAAACGGTCCACCACACGGAAGAACGCCTGGGCCACGTCCTCGGAACCGGCCATGTACCGGGCGCGGGTCAGGGCCTGGAACTCCCAGGTCTGACCCCAGCGCTCGTAGTACTCGGCGTACGAGGCCACCGACCGCACCATGGTGCCCGAGCGCCCTTCCGGACGCAGGTCGTTGTCGATCTCCAGGACCCGTTCGGCGACCACGGGCGGCGTGCACGGTTGCTTCAGGAGCTTGACCATGCGGTTGAGCACGGTTTCCGCGGCACTGCGCGCTTCCCCGGGGTCTGCGTCCGGGGCGGGTGCGTACGCGTACATCACGTCCGCGTCCGAGCCGAAACCGATCTCGCGCCCGCCCTGGCGCCCCATGGCGATCACGAGCACCTCGGCGGGGACAGCGCCGTCGTGCTCGGCCGCGTACTCGGTGCGGGCAAGGTAGAGCGCGGCCATCACGGTGGCCTGGTCCACGTCCGAAAGACCCGTCACGGTGGTCTCCACGCTGGCGACGCCGCTCGTGTCCGCGAGCGCGATGCGCAACTGTTCGCGGCGCCGGATCTGGCGCACGGCCCGGATGGCCTCGCCCGGGTCGTGGTGCCGAGCGACCTGCGCGCGCATCTGTGACACGAGCTCGTCCAGGGACCGGGTGGCCAGCTGGGAGTCGTCGCCCAACCACGCCGTCGCCTCGGGAGAGGTTTCGAGCAGGTCCGAGACGTACCGAGAACTCGAGAGGATGTGACACAACCGCTCGGCCGCGGCGTTGGAATCCCGCAGTAATCGCAGGAACCAGGGTGTGTTGCCCAGGGCCTCGCACACCCTGCGCAGGTTGAGCAGACCGGCGTCCGGGTCCACGCCCTCAGCGAGCCAGTCGAGCAGCACCGGCAGCAGCGTGCGCAGGATCTCGGCTCGCCGGCTCACGCCGCGCGAGAGGGCCTCGATGTGTCGCATCGCGGCCTTGGTGTCCTGGTACCCGAGTGCCGCGAGGCGGTCCCGAGCGGCGTCGGTCGTGAGGGTGGTGTCCGCGGGCGCGTTGGCGAGCGCCGCGAGCATGGGACGGTAGAAGATCCGCTCGTGCATGCTGCGCACGGAGCGCTTGGCCGCGTTCCAGTCGCTCACGAGTTTCTGGGCCGTGGGGTGCGTGCGCTCGGCGGCGCCGTCCACGGACCGGGCGACGACGGCCAGTTCCCGTTCGTCGCGCGGCATCAGGTGCGTCCGCCGCATGCGGAACAACTGGATCCGGTGCTCGAGCAACCGCAGCCATCGGTAGTTGAGTCCGAACTCCTCGGCGTCCGCGCGGCCAATGTAGCCACCCGCGCTCAGCGCCGCGAGGGATTCGGTGGTGGCACGCGTGCGGACGGTATCATCCGAGCGTCCGTGTACGAGTTGTAGCAACTGCACCGTGAACTCGACATCCCGCAGTCCCCCGGGTCCGAGCTTGATCTGCCGGTCCCGGTCCGCCTCAGGGATGTTCTCCGTGACCCTGCGGCGCATGGCCTGGACGGATTCCACGAAGCCCTCGCGCTCGGCGGATGACCAGATGAACGGCGCGATGGCCGCCTCGTAGCGCCGCCCGAGGTCCTGATCGCCCGCGACGCACCGGGCCTTGAGCAGCGCCTGGAACTCCCAGGACTTGGCCCAGCGCTTGTAATAGCGCACGTGGGAGTCCAGTGTCCGCACGAGCGGCCCGTCCTTGCCCTCGGGCCGTAGGTTCGCGTCCACTTCCCACAACGCCGGCTCGGGACCGGCGGCCATCATGGCCTGCGCGAGGGTGTGGGCCATCTCGGTGGCGATCTCCGTGCTCGTGCTCTCGTCCGGGGTGTCCCCGGCGTCGGAGGCCCGGGTCTCCCCGACGTAGACCACGTCCACGTCCGAGATGTAGTTCAGCTCTCGGGCGCCACACTTGCCCATGCCGATCACCGCGAGCCGTACCTGCTCCACGAGGGCGGGCTCCCAGCGCTCGGCGGCGTGAGCGCGCGCCACCGCCAGGCCGGCCTCGAGGGCGGCCCCGGCGAGGTCCGCGAGTTGCCGGCCGACGGCGGGCATGTAGGCCACCGGGTCCACGGCCCCGACGTCCCGGACGGCCACGCGCGCGAGCCCGCGGCGATAGGCCACGCGCAACGCCTTGTGCGCGTCCTGTCCCGTGAGCGATGCCACCGGGGTGTCCGCCTGCGGATCGGCGCCCACCGATTCGAGCAGCGCCGCACGGAAGACCTCCGCGCGGTCCGCCTTCGGCTCGTCCACGGGCGGGATGTCCAGCAGGTCCAGGTTCTCGGGGGCGCGCAGCAGGAACTCCCCCAGCGCCTCGGACGCACCCAGCAAGCGGAACATGGTCTCGGACTCTCGGGGGTCCCCGTTGATTCGCCGCGCGACCTCCGGGTGGTTCTCGATGAGCCGCACGATGAGCTGCAGCGCCACGTCCGGCGACGCCGCGTGGGCCAGTCCCGCGAGCAGCGCGGACAGGTCCACGCCGTCCAGTTCCCGGAACCCCAGCCAGCGCCGGGCATTCGTGACGTCCGCGAAACCGATCGAGATCAGTTGCTTGGCCGAGATCTTCTCCGCGCGCTCCTTGGCGGTGCCCGGGGTGTCAGTCATGGTCTGCCCCTACAGGATGCCCAGGTTGGTCCGCAGTTCGTAGGGCGAGACCTCCTGGCGGTACTGGTCCCAGTCGCGGCGCTTGTTGCGTAGGAAGTACTCGAAGACCTGCTCGCCCAAAAGCTCCGCCATGAACTCCGATTCCTCGGTCAGCCGGATCGCGTCGTGGAGGCTGCCCGGCAGGGGTTGGTGGCCCACGGCGCGGCGCTCGGCGCTGCTCATGGCGAACACGTCGTCCATCTCCACGGGCGGCAGCTCGTACTCGTTCTCGATCCCCTTGAGCCCCGCCCCCAGCAGCGCGGCGTAGGACAGGTACGGGTTCGTCGCGGAGTCGATCCCCCGGTACTCGATCCGGGAGGACTGCACCTTGTCCGGCTTGTAGAGCGGCACACGCACCAGCGCCGAGCGGTTGTTGTGGCCCCATGACATATACGACGGCGCTTCGTCACCGGCCCACAGTCGCTTGTAGGAGTTCACGAACTGATTGGTCACGGACGTGAACTCGGGGGCGTGGCGCAGCAGCCCGGCGATGAAGTGCCGCCCGGTCTCGGAGAGCCGGAACTCGGCCCCGGCCTCGTAGAACGCGTTGGTGTCCCCCTCGAACAGGGAGAAGTGCGTGTGCATCCCCGAGCCGGGGTGACGGGAGAACGGCTTGGGCATGAAGGTCGCGTAGATCCCCTGGGACAGGGCCACCTCGCGCACCACGGTGCGGAACGTCATGATGTTGTCCGCGGTCTGCAGCGCGTCCGCGTAGCGCAGGTCGATCTCGTTCTGACCCGGTCCGGCCTCGTGGTGCGAGAACTCCACGGAGATGCCCACCGATTCGAGCATGTTCACCGCGGTGCGGCGGAAGTCTTGGACCACTCCCCCCGGGACGTGATCGAAGTACCCCTCGTAGTCCACCGGTACGGGTTCGCCGGTGCTCGGGTCCAGCTCGGGCGAGCGCAACAGGTAGAACTCGATCTCGGGAGCGGTGTAGCACGTGAAGCCCATGTCCGAGGCCTTGGCGAGCACGCGGCGCAGAACCCCGCGGGGATCCGCCGCGGAAGGCTCACCGTCCGGGGTCTTCAGGTCGCAGAACATCCGGGAGGTCGGCTCGTCCTCCCCGCGCCACGGCAGCAACTGAAACGTGGCGGGATCCGGTTGCAGGAGCATGTCGGACTCGAAGATCCGCGACAGCCCCTCGATCGAGGAGCCGTCGAACCCGAGGCCCTCCTCGAACGCGGCCTCCACCTCAGCGGGTGCCAGCGCAATGGACTTGAGGGTCCCCACGACGTCCGTGAACCACAACCGGACGAACCGGACGTCCCGGTCCTCGATGGTGCGCAGAACGAATTCTTGCTGACGGTCCATGGGTCCACCTCGGATTCCTGGGGCGTGTGACACAGCGGCTGCGGGCTCACGTACCGGGGCCATGCCCGGGACGAGCCACGTCACAACTGTATCGGTCGCAGCAGCGTTCCCCGCGCCCGTCTCCCCCATCTGTCCGCTCGCGTGTTCCCGCCCCGGTCCGCACGGCGATCGGGTTGCCGAGCCAGTGCCGCTCCCCGCCCGGAACCCCTGGGCCCGACCGGCCGGTACCCTGACACCATGAGCGAAACGCAGCCTTCGTCCGGTTCCCCCGCCGAGAAATCCCTCGCCCAGATCGCCCGCGTGCGGACCCTGCACCTGCAGCGTGCCAAGGACGCCGGGGAGAAGTTCTCCATGCTCACGAGCTACGACACGCTCACCGCGGGGATCTTCGACCGAGCCGGCGTGGACGTCCTGCTCGTGGGTGATTCGCTCGGCAACACGGTGCTCGGACACGAGTCCACCCTGCCGGTCACGCTCGAGCACATGATCACGTTCTCCGCGGCGGTCGTCCGCGGCGTACAGCGCAGCCTCGTGGTCGTGGACCTGCCCTTCGGCTCGTACGAGGAGTCCCCGGATCAGGCCGTGCGCAGCGCGGTGCGGATCATGAAGGAGTCCGGCGCGCACGCCGTGAAGATCGAGGCGGGGGAAGCGCTCGCGGAGCACGTGGCCGCCGTGGTGCGCGCTGGGATCCCTGTCATGGGTCACGTCGGATTCACCCCGCAGTCCGAGCACGCGCTGGGCGGGTTCCGGATCCAGGGCCGCGGCGAGGCCGGGGAGCAGCTACTGCGCGACGCCCGTGCCGTGCAGGACGCCGGGTGCTTCGCCGTCGTCCTGGAAATGGTGTCCGCGGACGCCGCGGCACGAGTGGAGGACGAGCTGCGGATCCCCACGGTGGGGATCGGCGCCGGGAATGTGACCACCGGCCAGGTGCTCGTGTGGCAGGACATGCTGGGGTTGCGCACCGGGAAGATGCCGCGTTTCGTCAAGCAGTACGCGCAGCTCGCTCAGGTCGCCGACGACGCCGTGCGCGGCTACGTGGCCGACGTCCGCTCCGGTGCGTTCCCGGCCGAGGAGCACTCCTACCGGGGGTGACGCCCGGGTCACCCCGAACGAGAATGGGACCGGGCGACGTCGCCGCCCGGCCCTACAGAGTCAGTCACCCTTGAACGCGGCGTCCTCGTCGTCCCAGCGCTTGGTGTTCTCCGCGGCGCGCTCGAGGGCGCGCGAGGCCTCCTCGCGGGTCGCGTAGGGGCCCATGAGCTTGCGGTAGTCGTCCTTGGGGCCTTCCTCGACCTGCTTGGTGTAGAGGTTGTACCAGTACTCGGCCATGATCTTCCTCCCTGTGCGGCACCGTGCCGTACACCCGCCCCGCGGCGGGGTCGCGAACCTTCCCGGCCGAACGGGCCCGGGACTCAAGGATTAGGCTAGTTGCTGAACCAGGTGTTCGGGGCGCCTTGACGCCTCACAGCACGAACACGCCCGCGATCGCCGCAGGAGGCAATGACCCATCGTGACCACGCACAATCTCGCACCAGCACCCGGATCCACCGCACCGCGCGGCGCGCTGCGCCCCGGGAGCCTCGCCCCGCGGCGCCACGTCCCGGGCGGGATCGAACGGCCGGAGTACGTGGGACGCCGGGACGCGAACGAGGGTCACGCCTCCAACGTGTACACCCCCGAAGAGATCGAGCTGGTGCGCGAGGCCGGCCGGATCGCCGCCCGTGCGCTGCAGGCCGCGGGCGCGGAGGCCAAGCCCGGCGTGACCACGGATGAACTGGACCGGATCGCGCACGAGTACATGTGTGATCACGGGGCATACCCCTCGTGCCTCGAGTATCGCGGGTTCCCCAAGTCCATCTGCACGTCACTCAACGAGGTGATCTGTCACGGCATCCCCGATTCCACCGTGCTCGAGGACGGGGACATCATCAACCTGGACGTCACCGCATACAAGAACGGCATGCACGGGGACACCAATGCCATGTTCCTGGTGGGTGACGTGGACGAGGACTCCCGCCTGCTCGTGGAACGCACGCACGAGGCGATGAACCGCGGGATCAAGGCCGTGCGTCCCGGGCGTGAAATCAACGTGATCGGGCGCGTCATCGAGAAGTACGCCAAGCGTTTCGACTACGGGGTCGTGCGCGACTTCACCGGGCACGGCGTGGGGCGCGAGTTCCACACGGGTCTGATCGTCCCGCACTACGACGCCGCCCCGTCCTACGCCACCGAGATGGTCCCGGGAATGATCTTCACGATCGAACCCATGCTGACCCTCGGCTCCATCACGTGGGACCAGTGGTCCGACGACTGGACCATCACGACCCATGACAAGATGCGCACTGCACAGTTCGAACACACCATGGTCGTAACTGATGACGGCGTGGAGATCCTCACCCTCCCGTAAGATCGAGCGACGGGGCGGGCTGCGTCGCGTCCACCTCCGCATAGTTTCCACCGTGAACCGAAGGGACCGTTCATGAGCTCAGGTACTCCGCAGGGTGTCGTATCGCAGTGTGGCATCGGAATCGACATTGGTGGTACCGGCACCAAGGGTGGGATCGTGGATCTCGCCACCGGCCAACTCGTGGGTGAACGGTTCCGCATCCCCACGCCGCAGCCCGCCACGCCGGAAGCCGTGGCCGGCGTCGTCAAGCAGATCGTGGACGAACTGCAGTCCCGCCCCGAGGCTCCGGCCCCGGACAGCCACGTGGGCATCGTTTTCCCCGCCATCATCAAGAACGGGGTGGCGCTGTCCGCGGCGAACGTGGACAAGTCGTGGATCAACACGAACGTGGATGCCCTCATGACCGAAACGCTGGGCCGTGAGGTCGAGGCCCTCAACGACGCCGACGGCGCCGGGCTCGCCGAAGCGCACTACGGCGCAGGCAAGGGCAAGGAAGGCCTGGTCATGGTGATCACCCTGGGCACAGGGATCGGTTCCGCGATGATCCTCAACGGCCAACTGGTCCCCAACGCCGAGCTCGGTCACCTGGAGATCGACGGCTTCGATGCCGAGACCAAGGCCTCGGCCGCCGCCCGGGAACGCGAGCAGCTGCCCTGGAAGAAGTGGGCCAAGAAGCGGCTGCAGCGGTACTTCTCCCACGTGGAGTTCCTGTTCTCCCCGTCCCTGTTCGTGATCGGGGGCGGTGTGTCCAAGAACTCGGAGAAGTTCCTGCCCTACCTCGAACTGCGGACACCGGTAGAGATCGCCGCGCTGCGCAACAACGCCGGCATCGTGGGTGCTGCGCTGTGGGCCCAGCAGTGCCGGGACGCCCAGGCCGCCAAGCCGGTCATCGACCCCGTGAAGTGACGGACGCCCGTCCCGGGCCGTGGAGATCCTCCGCGCTCGGGACGGTACCGACCCGCCCCGGAAATGGGTGAGACCCCGAAGGTGACCGCGGCTTCCCCTCCGCGGACCCTCGGGGTCTCGTATTGCGAGTCTAAGTACTCAACGCATTCGGATCAAGCCGTCAGGTGGTCGCCCAGGTCGGTGAGGAATTCCCCCACGGGAGCGTCCACTTTCACGGTGGCCATCGAGTCCCCTCCGGTGACGCCGTGGTTGACGATCACCACGGGGATCCCCTCTCGGTCTGCTTGCCGCACGAACCGGCGTCCGGAGTTCACGGTCAACGACGATCCCGCCACGAGTAGCGCCTCGGACCGCGCGACCATGCGCCGCGCCAGGGCCACGCGGTGCGACGGCGCGTTCTCCCCGAAGAACACGACATCCGGTTTCAGCACCCCCTGGCACACGGGGCAGTCCCACACACGGAAACCGCCGGTGTGCTCCACGGTGGCGTCCGCGTCCGGGGCGTATTCGATGTCGTCCGCCGAGGCCATGCCGTCGTAGAACCCGGGGTTCAACTCGTCCAGGTAGCGCGAGACCTGTTCCCGGGGGAACCGGGACGAGCACGAGGTGCACAACACCCACGCGTAGGTGCCGTGCAGGTCCACCACGGCCACGGAGCCGGCTTTCTGGTGCAGCCGGTCGATGTTCTGGGTGATGATCCCGTCCACCAGACCGGCGGCCTCGAGCCGGGCCAGCGCCTCGTGGGCGGCGGACGGTTGTGCCCGGGCCACGAAGTGCCAGCCGTACTGGTTACGGGCCCAGTAATGCCGGCGACTCGCCACACTGCCCATGAACTCCTGGTACGTCATGGGGGAACGAGGTTTGGCGCCCGGGCCGCGGTAGTCGGGGATCCCGGACGGGGTGCTCACCCCCGCGCCCGTGAGCACCGCGATCTGCTTGCCCCGCAGCACCTCGAGAACGCGCGGCAGACCGTCCCGGGCGTTCAGTGCATGGGGATCGGGGAAGAGGCTTTCGTCCACCGGTGCGCCGTAACCGGCGCGCAGTACTCGCAGGGGCATCAGGACCGGGGCAGGTTCTCGAGGACGCCCCGCAGTCGATCCCATTCCCGGGCCTGGGTGATGTCGGCGGAGCTGACGTCACGAATGATCCCGCGGGCGTCGATGGTGATGGTGTGGCGCTGGGCGCACCCTGCGTCCTCGTCCAGGACACCGTAGCGGCGGGCCACGTCCCCGTGGGGCCAGTGATCGGAGAGCATCTGGAAGTCGTAGGACTCCTGCCGCGCGAACGCGTCCAATGCGAAGTGGCTGTCCGTGGAAATGCACACCACGACGGCGTCGAACTCATCGAACATGTCCGCGTGATCTTGCAGATGGCACAGCTCGTCCGTGCAGATCGGCGAGAACGCGTAGGGGAAGAACACGAGCACGACCGGCGCACCCCGGTAGTCGCCCAGGGAGCGGGACTCGCCGTGACGGTCCTGGAGGGTGAAGTCCGGCGCGGTGGATCCGATGGCACTCATGAGAGCCCTTCCTGCCGCGCGGGAGCGCCGCGGCGCGCGCTCAGAAGTTTCGTTTGGGGGTCAGGCGGGAGACGGACCAGTCCGGGGAGACCCGTGCCGCGCTCGTGACGTGCAGACCGGCGGTCGAGGCCGCTTCCTGGATGTCAGCGGGAGAGACGTGGTCCTGGCGGCCGGCCTTGGGCGTCAGCAACCACACGACACCGCCGTCGTCGAGGGTGGTTTGGACGTCCACGAGCTCGTCAACCAGATCGCCGTCCCCGTCACGCCACCACAGCACGACGGCGTCCACGACCTCTTGCGCGTCCTCGTCGAAGAGCTCCGAGCCGATCGCGTCCTCGATCCGCTCGCGCAGATCCGCGTCGACATCGTCGTCGTAACCGAATTCCTGGACGTAGTCGCCGTCCTTCAGATTCAGTTGCGCCGCAATGCTCTCCTCGGGGGCTTTCGCCTCGCTCACCGTAACTCTCCTTCACTGCTGTCTCGCGCGGGGCCGGACCGTCGGCTCAACGACGCTGCCGGACCTCACCCTCACCGCGACGGGGATGTCAACGGTGCGTAATAAAGACAACACTGGATTGTCCCCGCGTTCAAGCCACACCACGAACCGCGGGGCGAATCGGGTGACTTGTGACACATTCCACACTCGTGGCGGCCCGGCGCAGGCGGTGTGACGCGTGAAACGGTGTGGTCACTGCCGGTGACGCCATCGCGTGTGACACGATGAAAGGACGACGGCATCGGCCTGTCCGAGCACCCGCCGCCTGACACACCGCTCCGACACCGGGGATCCCGTGACACGGAGCTGACGATAGAGAGGTTCTCGTGTCTTCCGAC